>CAZCIA010000052.1:0-2276 GCA_964498845.1 Microcaldota archaeon | reverse complement strand
CATGGAGGCTATCTCCTTCGGTCTCGCCCTTGCCGCTATCTCATAGATGTGCGTCTCGGTTATCTTGCTGTCCTGCATCGCGGCGCTCTGCATTATGTTGCTTATCTTCCTCAGGTCACCATCACACACGTAGATCAGCGCGTTGACCGCCTTCTCATCCAGCTGCAGCTTCTCCCCCTTGGCTATCCTCTCTATATATTCCTTCATCTCAGGCTCGCCCAACTGTTTGAACCTGAAGACCACGCACCTGCTCTGTATCGGCTCTATTATCTTACTGGCGTAGTTCGCGCTGAGTATGAACCTGGTCTCACCTGCATACTTCTCCATCGTCCTTCTCAATGCATGCTGCGCATCGGCTGTCAGCGCGTCAGCCTCATCAAGGAATATTATCTTGATAGGCACCTTTGCGAGGGCCATGGTCTTCGCAAACTCCTTCACCTCTCCACGAATGACATCTATGCCGCGCTGGTCGCTCGCATTCATCTCCTTCAGCGCACTTCCTATATCTTCCCCGTACAGGTCCTGCGCCATCGCGAGCGCGCATGATGTTTTTCCTATGCCGGCTGTGCCAGCGAATATCATGTTTGGGAAGTTGCCCTTCTTCACGAAGGAGGCGAGCTTCGCCACTATCGCCTTCTGGCCTATCACCTCAGAGAGGCCCTTAGGCCTGTACTTCTCAGCCCACGGAAGATCCAAAGTGCTCATTCTGACCCCACAAAACACATAAAAGCAGTAAGCAGAAGTTATACAGAAAGAAGGTATTTATTAACTATGATTAAAGAAGTTGCCTCTGATATTTATCAAGGGGAGTTACGCTAACCTGGTAGACTTCCAGCTTTGGGAGCTGGACACCCGAGTTCAAATCTCGGACTCCCCATCATCCCTAAAGGCTAGTTGATGTTCACATACATTTATATAGTTTTGCCAATATAAGCTATTATGGCTTACATAGACCAGGCGGCGAAGAGGAGCGAGAAGCTCATCGACGCGATGGAAAACGACAAGAATATCTCCGCTGCAACAAAGAAGCTACTGCACAGGTACGTTGACTTCATGAGGGCGCGCGGCCTTGAGGACAACACGATCCAGAAGAACCTCTACTGCTTTGCCATGTTCCTCAAGGCATCAGGAGGAAAGAACCCGCTAAGGCTGGGCACAGAGCAGGTGATGAACGCCATAGGCACCATAGAGCGGAGCAAGTACTCCCAGAACACCAAGATGAACGCCAAGGTTACAGTAAAATCTTTCTACAAGCATTTCCTTGGAGAGGACCTCTACTACCCAAGGCAGGTAGCGTGGATCAAGACATCGATGAAGGAGTACAAGAGGGTGCTGCCCGATGACATACTCGACGAGGATGAGATACTCAAGATGATAAAGGCGGCCCAGAACCAGAGGGACAAGGCGATAATAGCGCTGCTGTTCGACTCAGGGATAAGGGTGGGCGAGCTCATGTCGCTGAGAGTGAAGGACATAGACCTGAGGAAGGAGCCGGCGCACATAACCGTCAGCGGCAAGACAGGCATGAGAAAGATACCGATACTGTTCAGCGTGCCGTACATGGCCGCATACCTAAACTCGATGGAGGAATCGAAACCTGAGCAGTTCGCTTGGGGAGCCATAGGCAGCTGGTCCAACATGAACAGGACTGTCGATTACAACGGGATAAGGAAGATGCTCAAGGTTGTGGGCAAGAGGGCCGGCATACGCAAGAGGATATACCCGCACCTGTTCAGGCACAGTCGGGCCACGTACTATGCCAACAAGCTTACAGAGCAGCAGCTCAAGGTGTTCATGGGGTGGACCTCCGGGAGCAGGCAGGCATCCACGTATGTGCACCTTTCAGGCATGGACATCGACAATGCCATAATGCAGGTGCACGGGATGAAGAAGGGAGAGGAGGCCAGCAGGCCGAAGCTCATGGTCAGGGTGTGCCAGAGGTGCAGGCAGAACAACGCCATAGACGCGCAGTACTGCGTTAGATGCGGGGCTGTATTGGAAGTGAGCCCTGCGCTTGAGCAGACCGACAAAGAGGAGAAGCTGAGGAAGATGCTTGTGGACTCGCTGGACAACCCAAAGCTGGTAGAGGAGCTAGTGCATTCGTACCTTGAGAAGCAGAGGAAGAGGAAGAAATGAGATGGTATAATGGACCAGAACGGCTACACAAGGAAGTACCTCTCAATAAGCAGCGTCAGCATGTTTGGCAGCTGCAGGCATTCGCATATTTAAACTATTGGCCAAGAAATCCTTGCCTTTCAAGGCAATGGATGAATTGG
>CAZCIA010000051.1:0-2318 GCA_964498845.1 Microcaldota archaeon | reverse complement strand
TGCGATTTGCTTAGGTATATAAATCTTAAATGCAAACAAAACGCGTGGGAACGTGATACTTTCAGATAGGGAGATCAAGAGATATGTAAAGGAGGGTAAGATAAAGATAGAGCCGTGCGACATCAACAAGCAGGTAGGCTCTGTCGGGGTTGACTTAAGGCTCAGCAACAAGTTCAGGGACTTCAAGATAACCTACAGGTCGTTCATAGACCTTACAAAAGAACTGACCGATGACGACACCGAGCTTATAGAGGTGCGCAAGGGCAGGACCTTTATGATCCATCCTGGCGAATTCGTGCTCGGCATGACAGTTGAGAGCGTGGAGCTTCCCGTTGACATAGCAGGCAGGCTTGACGGAAGGTCCAGCCTCGGGAGGCTCGGCATAATCGTCCACTCGACTGCAGGCAGGGTGGACCCCGGCTGGAAGGGCAGGCTCACCTTGGAGATAAGCAACATAGGGAAGCTGCCAGTCGCGCTGATACCAGGCATGAGGTTCTGCTGCCTGATGTTCGAGCAGGTATCCTCACCTGTTGAGAAGCCTTACACTGGCAAGTACGCGGGGCAGGATGCACCTGGCACAGCCGAGAAGAGCGAGATGCTCCCTGATAGCAAATAATCACTTTCCTTGCTCCTCTGTCTCCTTTTCCTTCTCCTTTAGCCGCGCCATCTTCTCATCTATCCTTTTCTCGCTCTCGATCCTCGCAAGGGCATATTCATTCATGTCCACCTGCATGTATTGCGAAAGCGTCGGATGAGCCTCATCAACAAGCAGCTTCATCTTCTGGGCTATTTTCCTGTAATCTGGATGGCCCTGCTTCTGCGAGCGCAACTCCGCAAGGTGGTAAACCTCGCGCAGGTTCATCTTCATGTAGTAGCGTATGTGGAATGACCTCGGAACAGCGTACTGCGCCTCGATCGGCATATCGGCAGCTATCCTTGAATACACGCCCTTGGCCTCTTCCATTAGAGCCTTGTACTCGTCATATAATTCTACCTGCCTCAGCTCTTCAGGAACGTCGTAGCCGAGGCTGGCCGTAATCATCTGCCTCTCTATGGTAAGAGCCCTGTGCCTGTGCAGATCCCTGAACATGCCGTAGTTGGAGCACACCTCAAAGGTGTAGAACGTGTTCTCGAGGGCGCGGCCGGCCTTGTCGCGCCTATTTCTCCTCTTTGATAGGTAAGCATGTATTAGTCCCTTCCTCCTTTCCTGGTCCATGTCCTTTACGGCCTGCCTGAGCTGCAGCAGCGGAGCATGCGAGTATTGGTAAAGCATAGCGGCGAGCACCTTCTCCTCGCCGTCCTTCTCGTAGTCGACAAGCTTGACATACTTCTCTGTATCATGTGGAGCTTCCGTTTTCTGCGTTGAGGCAAAAACCTCCATGTCCTTCCTCCTGTTGACTATGTATTCCGATTCCTGAGCACGCTTGACGAATGATGGGATGACCTTCGCCAGCTCATCGTGTATCTTGTGGCCTAGCTCCGTTGCCTCGGTCAGACCGGCCGAATAGAGCTTTGTTATCAGGTACTCGTATGCGCGGCCATTCCCATAAAGGCCGATATTGGTCAGCCTTGATGCGGTGAGCATGTTCTTGAGTATATCACACGCTTTTGCCCTGCATGCGCTGTCAAAAGCGCGGTCAGACGCTGTTGGGTCGCGCGGCGTAACCTTCTTGACGTAGTCTATGACAACAGGTATCCACTTAGCGTAGCGGTCGAATACCTTGTTCATCAGCTCTTCGTAGAGCTTGGAGTGTTCCGAAGCCATTATCCTGGGCTCCCTGTACCAGAGGTACCGGCCGTTGACCTTCTTGTCGAAGAGGACGTACCTTGCTGACTTCTCAAGCGGCGATATCCCAATCCTTGAATCAGTGAGTATGTCGCCTACAAGGCTCGACTCAGCTTCGCAGGCGATGTGAGCGCCGGCCAGCTCGGCCACGGAATCGTCGCCGTATCCCACAAGGACGCGGTCGTAGAATGCCTCCGCCTTCTCCTTTGCCAACGTGGATGGTGCAATATTGGCCTCTCCGTTATTCGTTGTAAAGATGTCCTTGTTGGTTATGAATTCATCGAGCAGTATTCGCCTGACGCTCTTGTCGGAGCGGCTGTACCTGGAGAATAACGTGCCCTTTATCACTTCAGGCATGTTGACCAGCACGAAGACGTTCTTGTCCATATTGGTGAAGAACGGGCTCAGTATCTTCTGCTCGCTCTCGCTGAACGTGTCTATCACAGGCGCGCCACCCCCTGGCATGTAATCAAGAAAGAATGCGCGTATAGGTATAAAAACCTAGACTCTGGTTCGTGTTGCGCAGGAACCA
>CAZCIA010000050.1:0-2420 GCA_964498845.1 Microcaldota archaeon | reverse complement strand
GTAAAGTAATCGATTGAAAAGGATAAAAGCTTTCTATGCGGGTATATTGTGATGGAAAGAAAAGAGATTCTTGCCGAGATTTCTAAGATGCAGAAGGAGAAGGCAGAGTACACCATCAAGCGTTCCCAGATAGCCTACCAGCATATGCGTGACCCCGCTCTGTTGAGGCAGTACTACAGGATGAAGATGCAGCCGATGACCGATAGGTTGGAGATATACGGCTCTTCCCCGACTGAGATCTTTATAGGCAGGCACAATTACCCTAATGTTTACATAGGACCAATGGTGCCGCCAGAATTCGGTGACACCTCTCTGATGGGCATGCCGGAGGGCTGGGTGCACTTCTCGATGGAGACGATAGTCGACTTCAGGTCAAGGCTTGTAAGGGGCATGCATATATCAAAAGTCACTGATGTTGAAAAAGGCAAGGTGCAGCAGCAGATACGCGACCTTGCGCTCGCAGAGCGTCCTGCAGACTCGGAGGTCCACTTCATGAGTAAGCCGTTCGTGAAGATGACCCTTATGGATGAGGTGCAACCGTTCGGTCCGAGCGCGCTGATGAAGGGCATGGAGGTGTACAACACAAGCGCAAACAGGAAGATAGAGCGTCTTTACCTGGACACGGACGCAAAGGCGACCACAGCTGTAAAGGAACTCTACCAGAAAGGCATTCCAGTGTCGAAGATCCAGAAGTCGCTCTCTGCAGGGCTTTTCGGCATCGGCAGGAACAGGCGCTTTGTTCCTACAAGATGGAGCATAACAGCGGTTGATGACACGCTTGGCAAGGACAACCTGAACGAAGTCAGAAGCTTCAGCCCGATCGATGCTGTTTATGCTTATTATCATGTGTCGCTTGACAACCGATGGATGATACTATTCATGCCTGGCAATTGGGAGTACGAGTCGGCTGAGGCGTGGTGGCCAAAGACCATCTGGAACGTTGACGGCAAAAGCATTTCCATTTACTCGTCTTACGAGGGCTATGATGGGAGGAAGGGCTATGCCGAGATAGGTGGCTGTTATTATGCCGCCAGGCTCGCCGTCAGCGAGAAACTCAGGGAGCTGAAGAGGCAGGCGGTGGTGCTCATCCTTAGGGAGGTTCATGAGGGGTACCTGATGCCTGTAGGGGTGTGGAACGTAAGGGAGCACGTTAGGGAGGCTCTCACATCAAAACCTGACATACTTCACAGCGTCGACGACATATTTGGCTATATAAAGAATAAGATGGACATACCTGTAAGCGACTGGGTGAGGAACTGCAGGATACTCAAGGATATGCTTATGCAGAGGAAGCTCTACAGCTATATCAAATAAGAGGAATCAGTGCGTGATCCCCATTATGCTTCCTATCAGGGCCAGGCCGAACCCGATTATCATAAGGCCGTACGCCCCGCTGTTTGCCAACCCTATTATGCTGAATATAAGCGCGATAACAGACCAGACGTGCACGGTTGTTTTGTGGGGGTGGTGCAGGGCGAAAGCGCTAACGATCACTACTACAGCTGAAACTATTGCAAGCCAGAATGCGCCTGCAAACCCTATCGAATAGCCAGGTATCGGATTGAGCCCAACCCCTATGAATGGGAAGAGCACGCTGCCTATCAAGCCAAGTAGGCCGCCTATGAGGACGAAGGCGAACGCTTGCGTTGGTTTCTCGCTTCTTGCAGTTCTAGTTGCCATCTCTCACACCTTCAACCCTTGTATGCGAGGCCAATTATGCTTCCGACCAGGCCCAATATGAAGCCTATCACGAAGCCGCCTCCGTTGAATATGCCGACTATGCTGAATATCAGAGCGATTATTGACCAGACGCGCACTCTCTGAATGTTTGTCGATCTCATCATCAGCGATGATACGATCATTATTATTCCGGATATTATGCCTATTAGCCCTACCAGCGCACCTAGACTTCCAAGGGACATCAGTGAGAAGATCACGGCGCCCATAGTTGCTACGACTATGCCTCCGATAAGCGTCAGTATTCCGCCTATCAGTACCAGCACGAACGCAGCCGTAGGCACTTTGCCTCGCGTTGCCATTATTAACACCAATTAAGCTTCAATGGATAGCTTTAAATATCTTTTATAGATTTACACGCTGCTCGGAGAGTACCGCTGGCCACTTCCGTTTATGAATATGGTGTATGTGGAACCGACAAAGGTGCTGTTCTGGCCCGAGCCGCCGTTCGTTAGCCAAACCATTATTGTATACTCGCCTGCGCCGTATTCCGATACCTGCTTGTTAATGTTGAACGTTATATTGAATGATTGTCCGTTCGTTGTATACCTATCGGCATCTATCGTCTCTATGCCCTGGTAATAATAGAGAGGGCTGCTGGCAACGCCTGCTATCTCGTTGCCGTAGCTGTACGAGGTGGTGTTCCATAGCTGTCCTATACTCATATTCTGAATCGGCTGGTC
>CAZCIA010000049.1:0-2461 GCA_964498845.1 Microcaldota archaeon | reverse complement strand
CCCGCTACAGATACTTATTTAAACACCAAGCCAAGAATACTACCGTCAGCAGGCTCTTTGGCTATCACAAGCTCTAAATAGCATGTGAGTGAATATAGGTAGATGCCAGGGTGGCAGAAACCGGTAACGCGTACGCCTGGAAATTTTCCTGAAAGCGTATGGCTCTTCGGAGCCGTCTGGGTTCAAATGCCTTAGAGCTGAATATCCCAGCCCTGGCGTCGGTGCTTAATATGGCAGATGAAAAGGCTGCACCTGCAGCAAAGGAGGAAACGAAGGCGGAGGCGCCAAAGAAGGAGCAGCCTAAGGTAGCGCCACCATCGCAGCCAAGGCAGCGCAAGAAGGAGGCGGAGCCCAGGCGCGAGAAGGTCGCGACATCTATAATAAGAATGGGTGGCAAGGACATCAACGGTGAATTGAACATAGAAAGGGCACTGATGGAGATAAAAGGGATAGGCATCAACCTGTCACATTCAATAACTACTGTAGTAGAGAAGAAGCTCAGCATACCAAAGGCTACAAAACTCGGATCCTTGACAGAGGAGCAGGTAGAATCCATAGAATCGGTGATAAAGGAGCCAACCAAATACGGATTACCGGCTTACATAATAAACAGGAGGAAGAACCCTGATACAGGAATCGATTCTCATACAATAGGGAGCGACCTCACGTTCGCAGTCAGGCAGGACGTCAACCGCGATGTCGATATAAGGACATGGAGGGGCTACAGGCACCAGCACGGGCAGAAGGTCAGGGGCCAGCACTCCAGAAGCACAGGAAGGACGGGCGCAACAGTAGGTGTAATGAAGAAGGCGGCGAAGCAACAACTAGCCGCGGCTCAGCAGGCAGAAGGCAAGAAGGCCCCTACTACTGCAGCAGCACCAGCTGCAAAGAAGTGATTGATTGGGAGCTCCAAAAAGGAATAGAAGAAAATACGAGAAGCCAAAGGATGCGTGGAGCTCCGACAGGATCAAAGCAGATAATACATTGATGGAAGAATACGGCCTCAAGAACATGAAAGAGATATGGATTGCTCAGACAAGGGTCGGCAGAACGCGAAGAAACGCAAGGGAATTCCTTTCAGGCGGCGCATACACCGAAACGCATGAGGCGGCGATGATAGCAAGGCTGGTGAAGTTCGGGATAATAAAGAGCGGCGCAACCCTTGACGACCTGCTCGATCTTAACGAGAGGGCATTCCTCGAGAGGCGCCTCCAGTCGATAGTGGCAAGGAAGGGGCTTGCGCGAACCATGAAACAGGCAAGGCAGCTAATAACTCACGGTTACATATCTATAAATGGGAAGAAGGTCAACAGACCCGGCTACACGGTGAGCCTGGATGAGGAGAAAGGGATAGGATATTACAAACCTATACAGATACAGGTCCAGGTGGCGCAACCAGCTGCAACAGAACCGGCAGGAACAGAGGCCGCGCCCCAGGAGGCGGAGGCGCCGCAGAACGCAGAGGCATGATCATGGCAAAGAAAGCTGACGTAAAAAAGCAACAGCCGCAAGCTCCGAAGAAGGAGACAAAGGCGAAGGACGTATCGTACGAAGCCAAGGCCATGGAGGAGGCGAAGACGAAGCCGAGGGCGGAGAGGATAGCAGTGGCTCACGTTTTCTCTTCAAAGAACGACACGATTATCACGCTTACAGACCTGAGCGGGGCAGAGACATTCGCTGTAGGCAGCGGGGGCATGGTCGTCAGCACAGACTCGCAGGAAGGGTCACCATATGCGGCGATGCAGGCCGCGTACAAGGTCGCTGCAACCGCAAAGGAGAAGGGGATAACGAACATAAACATATCGATAAGGGCGCCAGGCGGCCACGGCGCAAAGACACCAGGGCCTGGGGCAAACGCTGTTGTCAGGGTTCTTGCAAGGTCAGGCCTTATTGTGAACAAGATAGAGGACGTTACTCCGATACCGACAGACACGACGAAGAGGCCTGGCGGGAGGCGTGGGAGAAGGGTCTAATCCAGCCCAATCGGTACGACCACGAGCTTCCCTACGAATTTTTCATTTCCTTTCAAGCCAGACTTTGGCCTATGTAGCGTAATCGTCATATCTGCTTTTACAGCAGGCTCTTTAGCCTCTCCTGTAGCTGGATCAAGCCCGCTCGGTATGTCGATCGATACCTTCCTGCCTTCGGATTCGTTTATTATGCGTATCGCTGTAGCATCCGGATCCCTTATGTCGCCCGTTATCCCTGTCCCGAAGATTGCATCAACAACTATCGCCGCGTCCTTTATTACCCCCCCGTGCTTTATCAGCTCATCAGCACTGTCCATTATCAGCCTCTTCACTTCGACAAGCCTGACCCAGTTGTTCCTTGCCTCATCCGTCTTTATTTCCGCAGGCTTCGCAAGCAGTATCACTGTCACAGAAGCGCCTTTCTGGGCCAGATACCTCGCCGTGACGAACCCGTCTCCGCCGTTGTTGCCCTTGCCGCATACTACCACTAC
>CAZCIA010000048.1:0-2735 GCA_964498845.1 Microcaldota archaeon | reverse complement strand
TCAATCAAAAATCCCCATTGGAAGCCCACGCCTTCAGGCGTGGGAGGATGTCACTAACTGTTTAATTAAAAGCAAACTGAGGCAAGCGCATGAAAGAAAGGAAAAGTATGATCCATCGCAGGGCTAGGCGGCGTGAGGTTCCCCGCCAGGTTACGATAATCGGTGCAAATCAGCTGATGAAGGGCAGCGATGGGGTGCTCCTTGCAAGGATACTGAACAGGTCAGATTCAGAAAAGGTATCTGAGAATGCCGCCCTTTTCACTTCGCTGCTCGCAAACCTCACCCCGAGCATCTCAGATGTCAACAGAAGAACCGGCATGCGGATGGGCAGGCACCTCTACTCGATATTAAGCGAAGGCAAGAGCTACCTGCTATACGAGGAGTCAGTCAGCGATCTCGTAAGATTCTTCGAGCACGCTGGCTATTCCAGGGTCACGTATAATATCTTCCCTGACAGGATAGACATGCAGATGTATGACAAGTCAAAGGAGTTCATAGGCATTGACCTGCACTCGTTCGAAGCCGGGCTCATCTCCGGCTTCATGACAGCGGCGAAGAGGCAGTACGTCAACGTTACTGAGCACGCGTGCTCCAACAATGGATCGGACAACTGCATGTTCTCATCAGCTTACGACGCCTACAAGGTGGACGCGCATAGGGACGCCAAAGCTGCGATACACAGGTTAATAGAGCACCTCGTCCGCCAGTCTGAGAAGGCGGAAAAGGTGAGCGAGATAAGGATATCGCCCGAGTATTACAACCTGGCGCTGTCAACAGTGCTGGAGAGGCCTTATCAGGAGGAGATAAGGCACGTCGCGATGTACATAGGCAGCGAGGTGGGCTCGCGCCTGTTCACCAACAAAGCAAGGATGAACAGCCAGGCATACGCATCAAGGATCGAGCGCCTGATACGCCTTCTGAACCTTGGCAGGGCAGGAGTTAAAAGCCTTAACCCTATAAAAATAGATATTTCGTTCGACCAGCTCCACTCGAGAAGCGAGTTTGTGGAGCTGTCGTTGGCGCTAATTAACGGGCTCCTTGGCAGGCACGCAATCGACGGGGCGAAGATCTCCAGGGAGGCCAGGCGCGGCGCGTACTTCGTAAGGATAACCGGCAAGGCAGCGGCCAAATGAGTGATAAGGCATGGTACTGGAATTCATGGACCACATATCTAAGTTCATACCCACCATAAAGGGTCCAGCCACGCCGCTCTCGCTCCGCGAGAAGATGTACTGGACTGCAGGCATTCTTGGAATCTACTTTTTGCTGTACAATACCTACGCCATAGGGATAAACCAGCAGGCGGTGACGCAGCCATTGCTGCAGCTGGTCAGCATAATATTCGCCGCGAGGATAGGCAGTGTCATAACTGTTGGGATAGGCCCCATTGTGCTGTCCAGCATAGTGCTGCAGCTGATTGCCGGTTCAGGAATAATAAAGATGGACATGAACGACACCACGCAGAAGGCGAGGTTCCAGACGCTGCAGAAACTCGCAGCGATCGTGATAGCCGTTGTAGAGTCGGCAGTCTTCGTAATCACTGGTTATGTGCCCGCAGCGTCGTCCGCTGTTATCGGCTTTGTGGTGCTGCAGCTGGCCATCGGTGCCATAATGATAATCTATCTCGATGAGACGATGACCAAGTACGGGATAACATCAGGAATAAATGTCTTCATAGCTGCTGGCGTCTCCTACGCGATAGTGGCAGGCACCGTAGGCATACTTATACCAGAGGCCATAGCAGCGGTGCAGGCTGGCGGGGCGTCTGCAATACCTAACGCAATGCTCGCGTTCGGTCCGCTCTTCTTCGCCATACTGGTTTTCCTAGCAAGCATATACGCCTACGAGATGAAGATAGAGCTGCCGCTGTCGTTCGAGCAGCTCAGGGGAGTTGGCGGGCGGCTCCCGATACCGTTCCTTTACGTGAGCGTGCTTCCTGTGATACTAGCCTCGTCGCTCGAGCTGAGCGCTACGGTCTGGCTCAGGTTCCTTGCAAACATCAAGGGATCGCTTGCAGGTTTGGCCAAGTTCCTAGCGCTGTACACGCCAGTAGGGACAACCGGAGGCGGCACCACGTTACAGCTCAATGGTGGCTTGGCGTATCTGATATCGCCGACGTTCCCGCTGCCGTATTCTGCCAACTATGGTGGAATAGGAGGCTATTCGACATACTTCACATACCTCGCAACGCACACGACGCAGCTATTCCTGCCTTGGGGAGGGTTTGTCCTTGTACCGGAGTGGGCCCACGTCATCGTATACGTTGTCGTTCTCGTAATACTCTGCATAATCTTCGGAAAGTTCTGGGTGGAGATGACCGGGCAGAACCCGAAGAACATATCAGAGCAATTGGGCGACATGGGCTGGCAGATTCCAGGGTTCAGAAGAGATCCGAGGATAGTGGAGGGCATACTCAACAAGTACATCCCAACGATAACCGTGCTTGGGAGCATATTCGTCGGGCTGCTTGCGGCACTTGCCGAGATCACCGGAGCGGTGGGCACCGGAATGGGCATACTCCTCACAGTGGGAATAATCTACATGCTATACCAGCAATTGGAGCAGGACAGGCTCTACGAGACGTATCCGATTTTGGAGAAAATAGCGAAGTAAGAGTGCTTTTATGTTTTTCCTATGAATTAATTTGGGAGAGTATGCAGCCAAAGTATAGCAATCCCGCACGCGTTCCCAGAGAGAGAGAGAGTAAAACTTCTTGGAAAGAAGTTTTATCAAGA
>CAZCIA010000047.1:0-2900 GCA_964498845.1 Microcaldota archaeon | reverse complement strand
CAGAAGGAAGACAAAGAGCGAGCTCAAGGGCAGGATAAAGCACGGCTACAGGACACTTGATCCTCACAAGGAGCTATACAACAAAGAAGCTCGTGAGGTTGAGTACACTGACCAAAATTGCATGATGTGCGGAAGCAGGATAGACGAGAACGGCATGTGCGCCTGCGGAGCCGGCGACTCATGACGGTAATCTTCGCATCCGGTTTTTCTCTAGGCGTAGCATAGGAGCTTAGAACACGCGCCTTCCGCTCAGCAGCGGCTGTATGCTCGTTATCGGAATGCCATCCCTCTCTATCTCCTGCCCTGCAGGGAACTTTGCCATATAGTTCGGTATGTTCGCAGAGAGCCTCTCCTCATACGTAGATATGTGCTCGTTCTTGTAGAATACGCCTGTCGGAATCCTGCTTTCTTCCACGTATGCGTTCTTGATTGCCTGCGTCATCTTCGACATTGTCTCCGAAGGATCATGCACTTCCGGATCGTCCTCCAGCTTGTATATGCGCTCGCGGTACCACTCGTTTGTGTTTATGTCGTTGTAGGTGGGGCATGGCTGCAGCACATCTATGAGCGCCATTCCCCTGTGCTGCACCGCCTGCTTTATCAGGTCTTTTGTCTGCGCGGTGTCGTACGCGAAGCTCCTTGCGACAAAAGTGTAGCCGGAAGCAACTGCAAGAGCCACGGGATTTATGGGCCCGCTTATATTCGGCTTAGGCAGCGTCTTGGTCTTCTCTCCCATCGGCATTGTCGGCGCGGCCTGGCCCTTTGTCAAGCCGTACACGCGGTTGTCATGCACTATCAGCGTCATGTCTACGTTGCGCCTGCCGGCGCTGACAAAATGGCCGACTCCTATGCCGAACGTATCGCCGTCGCCAGCGTCTATTATAACCTTCAGGCTGGGGTTAGCGAGCTTGATGCCTGTCGCAAACGCTATGGCTCTTCCGTGAAGGGTGTGAACTCCTGATATAGGCCCGGAAACGAAGTGCGGCAGCTTGCCAGAGCACCCTATTCCGGAGACTATCACAGCATCGGTGAAGTCAAGCTTCATCTCTCCCAGCGCACTCTCGACTCCGCGCAGTATGCCGAAGTCCCCGCACCCCGGGCACCAGTCATCGAACTCAATTGATTCATTTACCTCCATGCAAAACCACCCTCCTAGCATTATTCTTTATCACATCCTCCAATGCAGAGATGAGCTCATCCTTCGCTATGGGCCTTCCATTCCACTTGAGTATGTAATGGGTTGGGTTTATGCCTGTGTTCTCCCTCATTATCTCAGCCCCCTGCGCATTGTAGTTATTCTCCACGGCTATTATCCTGCTCTTGCCCTCAAGCGCCTTGCTTACAAGCTCTGAAGGATACGGGCTGAACAGCCTGACCTGCAGCAGCTCTACCTCAACCCCTTCCTGCTTCAGCTCATCGATAGCGTCGAGCACCGCTCCTTTTGGCGAACCCCATGTGACTATCACGTTCTCAGCATTCCCTACAATCCTGACCTTGTGTTCGTCATCTAGATAGTCCAGTGCGAGCTTAGCCTTCTTTATCCTTTTCTCATACATCGCTTCGCGGTTCATGCTCTCCTCAGCTATATGACCGTACACATTGTGCTCGTCTCCGGTATAATACATCTTGGCATGGCCTAGGAATGCCCTTGGGCTTATTCCATCTTCGGTAATCTCAAAGCGCTTATACTCCTCTGGCTCTTCCGGAAAGACGATACTGCCCCTGTTTATCTTGATGTCAGCGACCTGCACCATTTCCTCTTCAATCACAGAGTATGCATTGGCGAGGGTCTTCTCTATTATGTGGATCACGGGTGTCTGGCATACTTCGGCAAGGTTCATCGCATTTACAGCGTCCTCGAATATCTCGCCATGGTCCCCCGACGCAAGAACTATGCGCGCAAACTCCCCATGCCCGGCGTTGACAGCCAGTTTCAGATCTGACTGCCCGCTCCTTGTGGGCAATCCTGTAGCAGGCGATCCCCTCATATAGTAAGTTACCATTAAAGGCACTTCATTCATGCCCGCCCAGCTTATGCCCTCATTCATAAGCGAGAAACCCGGACCAGAGGTGGCAGTTGCCGATCTTGCTCCAGTCAGCGCCGCGCCATTGGCAGCATTTACCGCAGCCAGCTCATCTTCGGTCTGCAGAACCACCACACCAACCTTTTCGTTGTCCCCTGACACAGTGAGCAGCTGGTTTGCCTCTATGTATGTGCTTTCGTCTGACGCTGGCGTTATCGGGTAGTACGACTGGAACCGCAATCCAGCGTAGAGCTTCCCCATCGCCGATATGGTGTTGCCGTCTAGCTGCACCCTGTTCCCCTTATGTGGGAGCTCCTTAAGCGAGTAATTGTTTCTTGAAGCCGCAAAACCCGCCTCCATTGCCATCTCATTGAGCTTCGCGACGCTTTCATTCTTTTTGAATGCAGCATCTATGGCATCAGTGAGGTGCTGCTTATCAAGACCAAGCAGCGCGAAGGATGCGCCTGCGCATAACATGTTTCGCGCCCTTTCAGCTATGGCTGGACTGAGCTTGAGCTGGCTCATTATGTTCCTCATAAGCGGCCCGTAATCTATCGCCACTGCCTTGACTCCCTTTGCTTGCAGGTACTTGACTACATCCCCTATTGTTATGCCATAGCCAGCATCCTCCAGTATTTTTGCCTGTCTCTTTATCAGCTCCGCCTCCATCGACCTTACCTTATCTATCGCCTGCGGCTCCAGCGCCTTGTCGTATATCAGGAAATCCTTCACTTCATCGAAGTGCTGGAATACGCTCTCAGCGTCGAATGTGGCAAGTATGTTGACCTTTGTCTCTATGCTGTGCATGGGTTTGTCGCTTATTACCACGTTGAAATAGCTGTGCCTGCCCTTTATGTTTGAGAAGTATTCCCTGCT
>CAZCIA010000046.1:0-3077 GCA_964498845.1 Microcaldota archaeon | reverse complement strand
GTCCAATTCATCCATTGCCTTGAAAGGCAAGGATTTCTTGGCCAATAGTTTAAACCTTTCCTGTTTAAAAAGTTTGTCGTCGTAATTACGGTGTCAGTGCTTCGCGTTCGCGGTCACTTCCACGTCGTCGCACGCCTGCATGAAATCCTTACACATCTCATCCCAGACAGACTTGTAAAGTGCGTGCTGCTGCTGATCAACAGTGAAAAAGAGCCAGGTCGAGAATGCTGTGTTTGATACTCCTTTGTTAAGCACCTCGCTTATGTCAGCCGCTGTGATATTCTTCCAGCGGGTTGATAGCGCCTGCTTGTACTCTTCGCGCACATCCGGACTGTTCATGTTAGAAAGCCCATCCATTATGAAGTTGTGTGTCTTCCATGACTGGCTTGAAGAGAGAGATGCGATTAGAACTGCCATTATGGCCGAACGTTTCTCATCTATTGATAGATCGTCTACTGGCTTCTGTGTGATTTTGTGGATTTTGGTCGCGAGAACGTCATACTTGGTTACATTATGCTTCAACGGCATTCTCTTTGCCTCCAAATTTATTAACACGCCTAGTGTTAATCCGTTCAGGGCTTAAACTTGCTTGTATAGTACATTGAAAGGAGAATTTATAAGCATGTAAGGTAATTAGGCTATGCGACAGTTTGGATTTTTGGTGTAGAGAATGGGATTCTTTGATTTATTTGGAAAGAAAGATGTGTCAGAAATCGTTAACAATTCTCCTTTCAGGCTTGCTACGGAGTGGGTTCCATACACTTTGTACTCAAACAGGAACACTTCGTGCATGCTGAACGTTAAGATAAAGAATGTGACGGCCGAGTCCCTGCTAACATCCGTTGTTGTTGAGCTGCCGCAGTCATTGGGCTTTGAAAAGAACATGCTCACAAGGCAACGAGAAGTTAGAGTAGGTGAGATGGGGCCTGGCGAAGAACGGGAGGTTGGAGTGGAGGTATTCGGAAGCATGAAGTCTGAGCCTGGCGAATACACTGTGCTGCTCACCGCGATGGCGCACTACAGGGATTATGGCCATGTGATAAACGCCGTCAAGAAGAGGACCATGCTTAAAGTAGTGTGATCACTTATCCTTTTCTTTCTCTTTTTCCTTCACTTTGTCATCCTTCTTCTCCTTTTCTGCTTCTTTGCGCTCTTTCTCATCAGCTTTACGCTGTGGCTGGTTCATTATACCATATATCTCTGAAACCAGCTCTGCGAGCTGCGATCCCCTGTCTGTCAGCTTGATCGTCTTTATGCGGCCGTGCCGCTCGCTTTCAGTAAGACCCTTGCTATCGCAAGCATTTATGAACTTGCACGCATGCACATACGTTGTTCCAGTAGCCTTTGCAAGTGATGAGAGGTACCACTCCTGTTCCTTTGATTTCAATGAAAGGATTATGCGTGCCTGCTTGTCCTTGAGTATTATTACCTCCGCCTTTGGAACCTCTGGAATCTTCTCCTTCAGCTCCACTTTCTGCTCGGCCATGATACCATTCCGATGGTTCACCTATAAATACCATTTGGCTATTTCATCGAAACAGCCGTTACAGAGGCGATAGCATAACATTATTAAATTGTTTTGTGGTATATCTCTGTGCGACTGAAGGTGTATGCATGGTAAAATACATCATTGCGAAACAACTGGTAGGGAAACGCGTGGTAACGACAGACGGATATGACCTTGGGAGGTTTGTCGACGCTGAGATAAGCGAGGTAACCGGCAAGATAAATGCTATGCTTGTAGAGCCTAGCCTGGACGGCGGACTGGCCAACAAGGTCAAGGTAGATGGCGGCACCGTAAGGGTGCCATATGGCTCTGTAAGGGCTGTCAACGATTTCATTGTCGTGGACAGGAAGGACCTCTAATCTATTTATCTGCTGCTCGTTGCTCTGCTGTGAGGCGTCTATATGATAATCGGCGGTGGTGACGAGGCTGGGAGAGGTGCATTGCTGGGACCGTTAGTTGTGGCAATAGTATCGATAAAGAAGAGCGGCGAGCACAAGCTCGCTGAGATGGGCGTGCGTGACTCGAAACTCCTCTCAAGAAGGAGGAGGGAGAACCTTTATGGTATGATAAAGGGGATAGTGCAGGACGTGAAGGTAAGCAAGATTTATCCCAAGGAGATAAACGAGGCTATGAGGAGCGGGGTCTCGCTGAATGAGCTGGAAGCAATACACTTCGCAAGGATATTCGACAAGTTTAATGGTCATATGGGCTCACTCTATCTGGATTCTCCGGATGTAACTGCTGAGAAGTTCGGCATGCGAATAAACCTGCTATCAAAGAGGCCAACACGGGTAGTTGGTATAAGCCCGAAGGGCGAGAAGGGCGTGCAGTACACCAAAGTGATAGCCGAGCACAAGGCGGATTCGAGGTATCCGGTTGTATCTGCAGCTAGCATAATCGCTAAGGTGGAGCGTGATTGGGAAATAGACAGGATAGCTGACGAGGTAGGCCTCGATCTTGGATCTGGCTATCCATCTGATGTGTTTACCATAGGGGTGATAAGGGAGACGATGAAGAGCGGGGTGCTGAAGCAGCACATAAGGCAGTACTGGCAGACCATGGAAGAGATCAAGCAGACAAGGCTTGTGAACTTTTAACCTTATCTTTCTGGCGTTGCGGACAGAATATATTGCTTTCTTTCCAATATACTAAGCGGATCTGTGGCGCAACTTGGACAGCGCGCTGGGCTTCGGACCCAGATGTTGCGGGTTCAAAATAAACTTTTTGAGAAAAAGTTTAATCAAAAAGTTATGAAAATCCCGCCAGATCCGTTATGCTTATGGTGGAATCATGAAAACGTATATGACCGTGCATACGATTGTAATGAAAGACGGCAAGATACTTGTACTCCAGAGAGCAAAGACTAGGACCAACCCTGGCACTTGGAATACAGTTACCGGTCATGTACAGGATAAGGAGTCTGCAGAAGATGCAGCTCTGCGCGAATTAAAGGAAGAAACCAACCTGAAAGGCCGAATTATAAAAACCGCAGAGCCTTTTTGGGTTGATCAGGGAGATGTACGGTGGATTGTTGTGCCTTCGCTTGTAGATATTACTGACGTATCTCAAT
>CAZCIA010000045.1:0-3093 GCA_964498845.1 Microcaldota archaeon | reverse complement strand
GTAACTATTTTCTCAGTAGCTTTACCCCGATCACTAATGCCCAGATTAGTACCGAGAAGGCAACAAGCCTCTCCACCGCGCCGAAACCTATCACAAGTCCATTTCCCGAGGTCATCCAGTTGCCGTGCGCTACAAAGAAAATGAGCACAGCAATTGAGAAAACGCCCGAAACTATGGAATAAACCCAGAAATTCTTCCATGTACGGTCCTTTACCATGGACATCCCGAGAAGAAGGGCGCTCAGTCCTCCCAAAAAGAAGGCGGTCAGCGCAAATATCGAGTGTATTGCAAGTATGGTGTTCTCAGGCACGACACCGACTCCTGCACTCCCCATAGCTGATACCCCAAGAATGACAAGGCCTGAAAGGCTGGCAATCCCGCGCTTGAATGCTCCGCGTACAAGGAATATCCCAAGGACAATCAACGCGCCAAACAGTACTATTGAGTAATCGAAGAGTGGCCAGAGCGGCGATGTCACGGTATTGCCAAGATCACTTATCGGGTTGGTCAATGGATTGTAGCATACGGGCACCACGCCGGATGCAACACTCGATTGTGGTATGGTTAGGCATGGATATGCCGCTTCTACAATAAGCATCACGGCAATGAACTGCACTACCGCGATGACGAAGACAAGGCCCCCGTACCTGCGTTGCTTTGCTGTGTCGCTGCCCATAGCCATGCTATCAGCTTTCCTTCTTCTCTTCTTCCTTCTTCTCCATCAGCCTCTTGCCTACCTCTTCCCTATTCGCAAGAGTTTTCTGTATCGTCTCCATGTCCTCCGGACGCAGCACCTTCTCGAGTATGTATCTTGAATACTCGGTCGAGAATTGGGCCACGTCGAGTATTGCCGATTGGAGGTCCCACACATTCACGTGTATGTCTTTCTGGGGCTTCAGTACCTCCACCCCTATTGGCGCATACTTGAACGCTATGATGATAAGGTTCCTTATGCTGGCGAAGAGCACGTGGACAGCAGCGCTTGTTATGTAATACTTGTCGTGCTTTATCGGCTCCTCGATTGCGCCGTAGCAGTACACCACGCCTGGCTCTTTCAGCAGGTGTTCGTTTATAAGGTCAACAAGGAGGGGCTGCAGCTTATCCTTATCTTCGCTCTGCATGTCAAAGTAGAACTTGACAAGTATGCCCCCCCTGGCTACCTTCTCCTCTGTTACTTTATCTAGCTCGGATTTCGTCATACATATCACGTGCTTATTGTTTTGAGTGCATCATCCAGTGTCATAGCCTTCTCCTCTCCGCTTTCTAGGTTTCTAAGTTTGACAGTGCTTGATTGCTCCTCAACATCTCCAACTATCACAGCATATTCAAACTTGAGCGAGTTTGCATATGATAACTGATTAGATATGTTTCTTGCCGATAGGTTAATATCTGTAGCAATTCCACGTTCGCGGAACCAGTTTGCCACCTTGAGCGCGTATCCGTAGTTCGAATCCTTAACGTTTATCACGAAGAGCTTCGAGTATGTCTGCTTTGGCGATGCTGAGAACTCCATGATATCCAGTATGCGATCTATACCCAACGACACTCCGACTGCAGGAAGCTCCTTACCAGAGTAAATTCCCACCAGCTTGTCGTAACGACCTCCACCACCAAGCGAGTTTTTCTCCCCGCTAGCATCGGCAATCTCCACCACCATCCCTGTATAGTAATCGATACCGCGCACTATCGAGAAATCAATTGCAATACTTCCTTTTATTCCGTATTCCTGCACAAGCGCTATTGCGGAACGCAGCTCCTCTATCGAATTATCCTTAGATATAGTTGCTGCAAAGTTCAGCTTGTCATCATTGGATCCCTGCCTGTTTATCAGGTCGTTAATCCTGTCTACCTGGTCGTTGTTCAGGCCGAGCCCGTCGAGCAGCTCCACCACTTTGTCGCGTCCTAGCTTGTCAAGCTTGTCCACAGCGCGCATCACATCCATGAACTGCTCGCTTTTCACTCCGAATGTGGCAAGAAGAGAGTCCATCAATGCACGGCTGTTCAGCCTTATTACGTAATCTATGCCAATCTCGTCAAGCGCTTTCGCAATCGTGCCTATTATCTCTGCATCTGTAGATGAACGGTCGCCGCCTACTATATCTATGTCTGCCTGTGTGAACTCCCGATATCTGAGCCTCTGTGGCTCCTCGCGCCTCCACGCCTTTCCCATCGCATACCTTTTGAATGGCAATGACAATTCCTGATGAGTGCTAACGTATCTTGCTAGTGATACCGTGAAATCATACCTTAAGCCTAATTCATCGTCCTTTGTTTCGAAGATCAGTTTAGTGCCCTCGCCTATGCCACCCTTTGCCTTGAGAACCTTGACAGACTCCAGAGTAGGCGTGTCTATGGAAAGGAAGCCGTACCTCTGGAAGACGCTCTCTATCTTCTTGAGAAGCTCGTTCCTGAAGAGCGCTTCGTTTGGCAGGAGGTCCCTCATCCCTCTAGGAAACGGTAGATCAGGCATAATCACCAACTCTGACATCTAGAATTGAGATACTCATATTCAGCGCTAATGGCTTTAAAAGCCATACCCTTATAAGGAATCAGAAATAGTGTTCCGCCTAGCATCGGCAGCGCTAGCTTTAAGTCGTCCCTGCAAACTGTATATGTTGGCTAGCCATCACTCTCACTGATGTATATCCTCTTGAAGTGCAGGAGATATAAAAGCATTTTGTGTAGCTTTCTGATCAGAGATTTTTCTCAATCCATCTCTTCAGAGCCTCCTTTGGTATCGCCCCTACATTCATAGCCTTGAGCTCACCCCGCACTATCAGGAGCGTTGTGGGAATGCTCATTATATTATACTTTCTTGATATTCCCTCATTTGTATCGGCGTCCACCTTCACGAACTTCACTTTGTCGTCGTACTCCGAAGAGAGCTCCTCGAATATCGGGGAAAACATCCTGCACGGGCCGCACCACTCCGCCCAAACGTCCACAACCACAGGCAGCTTTGACTTTGCCACATCCTCATCAAAAGTCGAGTCCGTTACATCAGTTATACCCATACGGTCACCATAATGGAATTACATTTAATCCTTAAATATTAAAAAGGTGTCTGTTTCAAGATGGGAACCTTTTTATTAT
>CAZCIA010000044.1:0-3317 GCA_964498845.1 Microcaldota archaeon | reverse complement strand
TCAACAAAAAAATATATAGACGGTGCGCTCCTTTCCTTTACCTCAAATCTATGCCAGCTCTGAGACAACCGACTTCAGACCTCCTTGGTCTTTCCGTAATTGCATCCTCCACATAATCTTTATTAACCTTTCTAGTGATTATGCCTGCACGGCGACACGATGATATATCTCGATGATTTTGCTATATCATTGGACAGAAGGGAGAAAGATTCAGATATCGACTTCATATCGCACGCGCACAGCGACCATATCGCTGCCGCAAAATCATCCGATAACGTAATCGCTAGCAACGAGACCGCGCAACTCCTAAAGGTTATAAACGGCATAGACCTGAAGAGGTGCAAGGAGAGCATGGAAGGTATAAAGCTGCTTGATTCCGGGCACATGCTCGGGGCAAAGCAGATCAGGATCGAAAGGGATGGCGATGTTGTCACATATACCGGTGATTTCATGCTCCAGAAGTCATCGACATGTGCACATATACAGATCCTAGAGACGGACACATTGATAATGGATTCAACGTACTGCAGCCCTGAAATCGCATTCGGCAGCAGGGATGAGATCGAAGCGGACATACAGAAATGGACCGCGAGCAAGCTAAACAGCGGGATAGTGCTCTTCGGGGTGTACGCCTCAGGAAAAGCGCAGGAGATAACAAAGATACTCAATGGGGTAGGTATAACGCCGGTGACAAGTAGGAAGGTGAGTGCAATAAACGGGGTTTACAACAGCAACGGAGCGAACTTGAGCTACGCATCGGCTTATGACCCGGCAAGCGACTACGAGTCTATGCTGCGCGACAACTTTGTCGGGGTGGTAGAGAGCCACAGGCTCGACGACCTTGCTGTCATGCTTGCCAAAGTGCACGGAAAGAGGGTCTACCGCGCGGTTGCCACCGGCTTTGCAAAGATATTCCGATTTAATACAGACGTCCAGTTCTCGCTTAGCGACCACGCAGATTTCAACCAGAGCATCCATTACATAGAATCAGCAGATCCGAAGCGCGTACTAACCTACGGCTCGAACTCTGATGTGTTTGCAGCCAACCTGTCAAGCAGGGGGTACAACGCGGAGCCGTTCAGGTCAGAAGTGGGAGAGCAGTATAGGCTCATCGAAGGCAGTATGAATATTCAGTGACCCATCCTGTCAAGCATACGGTTTAGCCTTTCATCTACCTCAGCTATATCCTTGTCACTTCTTGGCAGGTTCCTGAACTTTACGCTCTTGAAGAGCGCAGCCATGCTCCTCGCCTCGTAGTTGAGCCTGCGCATCTGCTCGGATTTCACCTTGTAAAGCCGGTTGAGCTGCCTCACAACCAGCTCGCTGTCCGAGTAAAGCTCAACAGCGCATTTCTGATGGTCCTTTATGTTCTTTATGCACCATTCAAACGCAAGTATCACTGCGTTGTATTCAGCAAAATTGTTTGTCGCTTTCCCGTTGTACTTGGCACCCCTGGCTGCCTGCTTCCCATTCAGGTATATTGAGTAGCCGGAAGCGCTGTGCCCTGGGTTGCCGCGCGCAGCTCCGTCAGTGTAAATGGTTATCGTGTCCACCGCAGCACAAGGAATATTAAGCCAATCAATATATAATTCTAGGGTGCATGCACGTTTATACTCTTGACGAAGGGGAGCGCCTTGTCAAGGCAGCAAGGCACACAATAGAGCTATCGCTAAGGAGCCCACAGTTCAAGCGAGGACTTGTGTCCAAGATCACAGAGAGCCTCAAGGAGCCAGACGGCATATTCGTAACTCTGGAGCACTATCCGACAAAGGCGCTGCGTGGCTGTATAGGGTTCCCCAGGGCGGTCGCCCCAATAGGAGAGGCTGTGATAGATGCTGCAACGGCTGCGGCATTTGAAGACCCAAGATTCGTTCCAATATCGCACAAGGAGCTTGACAGGCTTCTCATAGAAGTAAGCGTGCTCACAAGCCCAAGCGAGATCCCAGGGCCTGCGCATGACAGGTACAAGAGGATAAAGGTGGGCAGGGACGGGCTGATAGCCAAGTACGGGATATACGAGGGACTGCTTCTCCCGATTGTCGCAGTTGAGCAGGGTTGGGACGCAAAGCAGTTCCTAGATGAGACGTGCATAAAGGCTGGCATACCTCCAAGCTCGTGGCTGCAGCAGAACGTCAAGGTGCTCTCTTTCAGGAGCCAGATCTTCAGGGAGGAGGAGCCCAGCGGCAGGATCATAGAAGTGAATCTAGAAAGCGCCGGCAGGCAAAGCTCTTAATATGAATTCCTGCGAATAATAATGGGGCTCGTAGCTCAGCTTGGTTAGAGCGCTTCTCTGATAAGGAAGAGGCCGAGAGTTCAAATCTCCCCGGGCCCATCAAACTGACTCTGGGACAAAAGTCAACCATAACCCATTCTACTATATTGATAATAACTAAGGAAAGGGACACGACTAAACGAAAGCGTGAAAGCGGAATTTTGTCCCAATCTCGTCTCTACAATAGTAGAAATTTTAGCATGCATCTAGACGAGAAAGAGGTATTAAGGCAGCACGGGCCTGAGCAGATCCCCTTCTCTCCTATTTGGGGTCACTATGCCATCCTTGGTTATCCTGAAAGCAAACGGGGTCGGGTCGTAGCTGGAATATCTGACCTTCTTTATTGTTGCGATGCGGTCATCTGTATACTCTCCCTTGTCGAGCACTATCAACATGTCCGCGGCATACTCCTCGACACCATACCAGCTCATATGGTTGGCTCTTATGCCGCTGGTCATAATTATCCGTACCTTAGGCATGGCTTCGGCAAGGGCATTGATCAGCATGTGGGTTAGGTCGTAACTGTCTGTGAGTAGAGGCGTGACAGGGTCTATTGCCAGGTTTCTTATTCCTATATTTTCAACCTGGTCCATTATACTGTCTGTGAGTTTTTTAGTATATTCCTCCATATCGTTGTATCCGTTCAACGTCATCTTCTTCATTGCGGAAAGCCTATATGTGTCCGCAAGACCAAAAACCCTTATCATACCACTCTTTTCGTACTCTTCGAATTCGAAGGAGAATGCATGCACATCCTTCATGTATTCGCTGTTGCCAGCGTATGCGCCAGGACCATTAACCCTATCGGATGTCTCATCTGGCTTTATGATTGCACCTTTCTTACCCTTCTCGGCACCCTCAATGAGGAACTGTGTAGCTATAGTAGTCTTTCCAGTGCCGACCTTCCCTGATATAAGGCATACGTGGCCAGGTGTGAGGGCATTGAGAAGCGTATTGTCTAGTGATATGCGCTTCGGCCTCTGGATAGTAGCGGATTCCATAATATTGAGTTGGGATACAAGATATTTATGGTTTTTGCAGGTCT
>CAZCIA010000043.1:0-3833 GCA_964498845.1 Microcaldota archaeon | reverse complement strand
AATTTATATGTAGCTCCGACCGGATTCGAACCGATGTATGCGGGTCCAAAGCCCGCTGTGCTTGGCCACTACACCACGGAGCTACGGTATTAACTATAACCCCATGTTTAATATGATTTCGCAAAGTCGGCGATATACTTCGCCTCCTCGCCGCACACCACGCACTTCTTGCCCTTTGCTTTGCCTTGTGCATCGAAGGGCATGTTGGTTATCTTCGCCGTAAGCTCTGACTTTACTTTAGCCTCACACTTAGCGGAGCCGCACCACGGAGCCTGCGCAAATCCTCCTGTTCCAGTGATAACTTTTTTCAGCTCAGAGAGAGTACCAACTTCGTGGATGCTCTGCTCTAGTGCCTTGAGCGCCTTCTTGTACATGCTGTCGTGCATGTCCGATAGCAGCAACTCAATGGCCTTTGGCATCTCATTCATCTTTACGTCCTGCTTCTTGTATGTATCTCTACGGTAAACGACGACCTTATCGGCCTTTATGTCGCGTTCGCCCACTTCTATCCTGATAGGTACCCCTTTCAGTTCCCATTCGTGGAACTTCCAGCCTGGTGAATATGCATCATTATCATCCACAAATACCCTTGCCATAGTGGTTATCTTCTTTGACAGCTCGTGGGCAGCTTTTATCACAACGTCCTTGGTGTCGTTGCTGTATATGGGGACTACCACCACCTGGATCCTTGCCAGCTTTGGAGGCATGACAAGCCCTTTGTCATCGCCGTGGATTGCAAGCATCGTCCCTAGCTCCCTTGTAGAAAATCCGAACGTATTCTGGAAGACGTACTCATTCTTACCCTCCTTGTCAAGGAACTTAACATCGAAGGCTTTCGCGAACCTTTGACCGTCGCTGTGGAAGTCCGGCCCCTGCACATTAATACCATCAGGCAGCATGTGCTCTATGCTGTATGACGCTTCCGCTCCGGGAAACTTCTCATTATCAGTCTTCCTGCCTATGATTCCAGGCAGTGCAATGTAGTCCTTGAGTATAGAACTGTAGATGCCAAGTATAACGTCGCGCTCCGCTTCTGCCTCTGCTCTTGTTGCAAATGCGGTATGCCCTTCCTGCCAGAGGAACTCCCTACTCCTAAGCAGCGGCGTTGGATGCTTGAATTCCCACCTTACTACGCTGTTCCACTGGTTGTATCTTAATGGCAGATCTCTCCATGATCTTATCCACTTTGCGTAGCTATCGTACATTATCGTCTCTGATGTTGGCCTGACTGCAAGACGCTCATCGAGCTTCGAGCTTCCTGCATGCGTCACCCACGCAACCTCTGGGGTGAACCCTTCCACGTGCTCCTTTTCCTTATTGAGTAGCTTTTCTGGTATGAGCAGTGGGAAATAGACGTTGGTTATGCCAACAGCCTTGAACATGTCGTCCATGGCTCTTTGGATGACCTCCCACGCATAGTAGCCGTCGGGCCTGAACGCTAAGGCACCTGATACAGCGGTATAGTCAACGAACTCTGATTTGCTTATTATCTGTGTGTACCATTCGGAGAAATTCTCCTCCTTCTTCGCAGTAATGCCCTCCTTGCTCTCCTTCTCGTCCTTCTTTGCCATCAGACCAGCTTTTTATGATTCAGATTGCATCCATTTTAACCTTTCGTCCAAGCCACCATACTTATTTAACCCTTTATTGCCGAAACTATCTTCATGACTGGGGGAAGCAAAATAACGCTTGATAACGGCAGGCTTGCCGTGCCTGACAACCCTATAATACTGCAGATAAATGGGGATGGCATAGGCCCTGAGATAATGGCTGCAGCAATAAAGGTTATCGATGCGGCTGTGTCGAAGGCTTACGGCGGCAGGAGAAAGATAGAATGGATGAAGGTAGCGGCTGGTGACCAAGCTGAGAAGGAACTTGGCGATAGATTCCCCGAAAGCACGACGAGTGCACTCAAGGAGTATAGATTCCTGTTAAAAGGACCTCTTACTACGCCAGTAGGGAAGGGTTTTCGCTCATTGAACGTGCGAATGCGCATACTCCTTGACCTTTATGCAAACATAAGGCCTGTCAAGTACATTAACGGACTTGACAGCCCAGTGAAGAGCCCTGAAAAGATTGACATGGTGATCTTCAGGGAGAACACCGATGACCTTTATACAGGAATAGAATGGCAGTACAACAGCAAGGAGGCTGATACTTTGAGAAAGCTGTTGAAGGAGAACCTGAACGTGGATATAGACCCTGATGCGGGCATAGGGATAAAGCCCATAGGTAAGGGCAAGACGGAACGCATAGCAAGAATGGCGTTCAAGTACGCGATTGCAAACAAGCGAAGGTCAGTGACCATAATGCACAAGGGCAACATAATGAAGTACACAGAGGGAGCATTCAGGGAGTGGTGCTACGAAGTGGCGAAAAACGAGTTCCAGGGGGACTTCCTCACAGAAGAGGAGGTCGCTGCGCTTGGAGGGAAGGCCCCAGAAGACAAGATCCTTATAAACGACAGGATAGCAGACAACATGTTCCAGCAGATAATAACAAGGCCTGACAGCTATGACATAATACTTGCGCCGAACCTTGATGGCGACTACATATCTGATGCGGCTGGAGCACTAATCGGGAACATAGGCGTGCTAGGCGGCGCAAACATCGGCGACTTCGGAGGCGTCTTCGAGGCTGCGCACGGCACAGCGCCAAAATACACTGGAATGAACGTCGCCAACCCAATGGGTGTGCTGAAGGCTGGAGAGCTGATGCTGGTCCATATCGGGTGGACAGAAGCCGCAGAGGCCGTGAGCAATGCCGTTGATGCCGCGGTGATGGACAAGAAGGTTACAAAGGATATGGCGCGCTTCATGGGCGTGGAGCCGCTGGGCACTAGAGAGTTTGCTGACAACCTTGTAAGGATAATAGGCGTTTAGCCCAAAATAGATTGCATGGAGAAAATAGTCATAGCATTCGGCGGCAATGCGCTGCAGAGGCCTGGGGAGGCGCCGACATACGAGGCTCAGGCCAGAAACATAGCTGATGCGGTAGAGAGCATATCGCCGGTGTTCGGCAAGCGGATTGGGATACTGGTGACCCACGGCAACGGTACCCAGGTGGGAGAGGAGTTCCTGCGTAACGAGTACGCCGAAAGGAGGATGGAGATGCTGCCTTTCCCTGCACTGGTAGCCGAGACGCAGGCTACGATAGGCACTATGCTGGAGACCGCCATACTCAGGAAGCTGAAACGCATGCGAATACGTAGGGGAGTATCTACCTTGCTTACTCATGTGTTAGTAAGCCAGAGTGACAGGGCATTCCGGAGCCCCGCAAAGCCGATTGGCCCTATCTATTCTGGGAGGGGGCTGGCTGGCGCGCTTAAGCTGGAGAGGTTCAGATACGTGAGATATGGCAGGGGCTACCGTAGGGTCGTGGCCTCGCCGATTCCGAAAGGCGCTGCCGAAGGCCAGACCATAAAGCACCTTGTAGAGACAGGCCGCATAGTGATAGCCGGCGGGGGCGGGGGAATTCCGATAATAGACAGTTCCGGGGCATACCCTAAGGCTGCGGCAGTGATAGATAAGGACCTCACAGCGCAGATGCTTGGCACGCTGGTTGGTGCGAAGACCCTTGTGATATTGACTGATGAGGATTACGTCTACCGCGACTACCCTGGCAGGTCCAGCCCAATAAAGAGAATTCATGTAAAGGAACTGAAAAGGATGCTCAGCATGTTCGAGGGCGGCACAATGAGGCCTAAGGTAAAAGCGTGCGCCAATTTCATTGAGAAGGGAGGGCGCAGGGCATATGTCGGAAATCTAAAGATGTTCGGTTCCATAATGAAAGGGAGAACAGGCACCATGGTAATCAGATAGCATAACCTCCTC
>CAZCIA010000042.1:0-3940 GCA_964498845.1 Microcaldota archaeon | reverse complement strand
GAGGTAGGTGGGTCTTGCGCTTTTCAGCTGATCGTAAGTGTCAAAGCCCTTTGCTATCGCACAAGAATCTATGCCTGCGTACTTTGCTGCTTCGACATCGTCGACCATGTCGCCTATGTAGATCGCCTTCCCCTTTTTGGAGTGGAGCTCGCGGAGCAGGACCCTGAGCCCCAACGGGTTGGGCTTTATCGTCTTGAGACCCTGCGCGCTTTGTATGGCCTCGAAATACTTTCCAACCTTTAGGTGCTCCAGCTCTTTGAGCACGCGGTACGAGCTTGCGTTGGTGAAGAGAGCGATCTTGGCATTGCTCCTCCTCAGCTTTTCCAGGACCTCCCTGGCGTAGTAGTGCAGCCTGGGCCTCATGAGGTATATTGAAAGGTCGATAAGCCTTATGAGCAGCTCGTTCTCTAGTTCCTTTTCCTCTATGTGGCGCCTTATGGCCCTGCCTGCGATCGTGTGCGCGTCCTTTGGCATGCTGACAGAGTACTTATCGATCTGCTCTGCGCTCCTTCTCTTCCTGTAAATCCAGTGCGGGTTAAGCCTCTCGTTGAGCTTGTAAAGCGCATTTACAGTCGATAGGGTACCATCCCAGTCGAATATGAAGGTGTCGTACCGTTTGAGCAGATGGATCATGACCAAATTACCTCTATGCTTGGCCTGCCAGGCAGCGCCCTTGATGCCCTCTGCGACTTGGATTCTGATTCACGCTCTGCAACTACGCTGGCATTGAACCTGCTGGACAGATAATCGCCTGCCTGCTTGAACGCGCTGAGCACTGACTCCGATTTCGTTGTGGGAACCTTTTCCAGCATCATCGCCTTGCTTGCGAACTGCGAGAGGAATCTTGATACCTTTTCTTTTTCATCCTTGTTTGTCCACTCAGATATCACATCTGCCATTTTCTTCTTTTCCGCAAGTGCATTGTACGCATCAGTCTTCCAGTCATCCGCTATTATTATCCTTACTGCACTTACCTTTTTGCCATTGTTGGCTGGCATCTTCGCCGTAAGCTCTATGACGCTGTTTATGTCCTGTATCATGTCGATTATCGTCCTTTCTGAGGACTCCACCTCCTCATTTATCATGCTTTCATCGAATGCCGGCCATTTCTCCTTTGCGAGCATTGTACTCTTGCCGAGCATCTGCCAGAACTCTTCAGACACGTGGGGCATAACCGGAGCCATCATGGGAATCATCTTCTCAAGGAAGTCCCTGACAACCAGCCCGTTCCTGCCCCCCCTTTCGAAGTACCATTTCAGCTCTGTTATGGAATTGTAGTATACCTCGTTGTATGCGCTCCTGAAAGATATGGTATCCATTGCATTTGTAGCATCCCTTATCTTGGAGTTGAGCTTCGAGTATAGCCAGTAGTCTATGTGGCTCAGCTCAACGGCCGACATCTCGTCAAGCCTTTCTATCTTGTCGAAGAGGAACTCGTTCTTCTGCTTTATGCTTATTATTGTAGAATCCTCGTAGTTGGTCTCGCTATCAAGGTCTGCGGTGGCTATACTTGAAAACCGCACAGGGTCAGACCCATTCTTTGCGATGACCTCCCTGACTGGCATGGTGTTGCCCAAGCTCTTGCTCATCTTTTCCCCTTCGTAAAGCAGCAGGCCGTTTGCCACGATCTGCCTAGGCTGGCTGCCATCCTCGACCATGGCAACATGGTTGAATATATACATTATGAGGTGGTTGTTTAGCAAGTCTGTTCCGGAATGGTTAGACGTGTTGCTGTACCAGTATTTGTAGGAATCGCGGCACTTCTGCACTACCAGCTTATCGATCCCTGTCGATGATGCGACCGAATCTGCGCTTCCCTTGCTGTTTACTATGAAGTCGAACAGCTCCGGCTTCATCTTCTCTGGGGGAACCTTTGCGTCCCTGAGTATGTTGACAAATGTATAGTACATCAGGTATATCGTTGAATCTGATAGGGATTCTATTATATGCGATGGGTTGAACGGGAACCTAGTACCAAGTCCCTGCGCCCTCTCCGCCGCCCGAAGGTCAAGCCAGTCTACAAGATATTCTATAGTGGACCTCAGTTTTTCTGGGAGGATCTTTACCTCTGGCAACTTCTTCTTTACCTGCTCCTTCCATTTCTTGTCGCCATAATTTATGAACCATTGGCCTGCTACGACCTTGACCACCACCTTGGTGCCGCACCTGCATATCACCGGCTCTTCATTGGCGAGGACATAAATCCGGAATGCATTATTTGATCCGATTAGCTCCTGGGTCACAAGGTCGCGGGCCTCCACCTCGCTCTTCCCAGCGTACGGACCGATTATCATGACTCCGTGGTGCGATTCATCCCTGTATATTGCCTTGGTGGCCTTCTCAAGTACATCATCGGCCCAGTCCGGGCTGCTGCCAAGAAGTTCCAGATAGCCGAACGCCGGTATGCCCGGATTCTTTGAGTCTGTGCCTCTTAGCTCCATTACTTTCTTGTAGCTTAAAGGACTAACCGGGTATCCTGAGGCCTTTAGCCTCTCGAGCGCCGCATAGTCAAATGGCGCATGCGCAGGGACGCTCATAACGATTCCTGTTCCTGTTCCGACCTGGACAAAGAAGCCAGGCAGCACTGGGACTTCATCACCGGTAAGAGGATTTGCTGCCTTCTTCTGCAAGAGATCTTTACCTGATATTTCCGATTTAACTTTGAGGTTTAGCTGTACTGCAAGCATGGTAGCTGCCTCCTTTGACAGGTAGCACTGCACGCCATCCATCTCGGCAACGACATATTGCGCCTGTTCGTTGACGAATATGTTGGTTACTCCATAGACCGTTTCAGGCCTGTACGTTGCACACGCGAATGAGATGCCGGTGGACGGCTCCTTGAACTTTATGACGGTTACCTGCTCTATGCTGGGCTGCACATCACCCTTTGTGTCGTGGCCTCCTACTGCATTGTTCTCGTTAGTACACCATCCGACTGGGTGCGTTCCTTGAGTAAGGAGCCCTTTCTCCTTAAGCCTAAAGAACTGCCACTCGACAAACTTGCTGAAATCTGGGTCTATTGTGGTGAACTTCCGCCTCCAGTCTATGCCGAGGCCAGCTTCCCTCATTCCGGCTTCGGCGTCCGCTGCGAAGTAGTTAGCCAGGTACAGCGGATCCGACATCTTTGCTATCTCGTTGTCAGGAACCTTGTAGATGTTCCTGAAATCATTGGTAAGCTCCTGCTCCTTGTTCACCAACCTTTTCGCCATAGCAAGTATCGGAGTACCGGTGAAGTGGAAGGCATTAGGAAGCAGCACATTGAACCCCTTCATGCGCATGTATCTGGCATATGAATCGGTAAGGCTATATGTCTTCATATGGCCGGCGTGCATTGGCGAATTCACATATGGTAATGCGAAGGTTATGAGAAATCCTTCCTTGTCGCTAGGGTCTGGCTCGAAGACTCTTGCGTCTGCCCACGCCTTCTGCCACTTCTTTTCTATCGCAGCGTAGTCTATCATCCAATCATTCATGAAGCAGTATTTCTTGAATACGCAAAGATATATAGCTTGTTTTGGATATGATTGGTCGATGGAGCTCATATTTGTCAGGATAGTCAGCCTTGTCGCCATAGCGCTAGTGTACATGCTGTTCGATGTCTTCAACAAGCGAAACATACCAAGTGCATTCGCGTATGCCAGCCTTGCATACGGCCTGCTTCTCACGCTTCTTTACCTGAACATAGCATCGATAGCGATAAGCCTCCTGATAGCCGTCATTGTTATTGGCATTGGTTATGTGGTCTACAGGGCTGGCATGCTTGGCGCTGGTGACGTGTTCGAGTTCGCAGCATTGTCGCTCATCCTTCCGTTCCAGGCTGTGTCCCTGATTGCAAACGTGCCGCAATTCGGGCTGCCTTTCATAATATCGCTCTTCATAGACAGCGGCATAGCCGCGCTTGTTGCTGTGCCGCTGTACTACATACCGCTTGCAAGAAGCT
>CAZCIA010000041.1:0-3952 GCA_964498845.1 Microcaldota archaeon | reverse complement strand
TAGAGATGGGCGCAACTATAGAGGACATCGCAGACACGATACATCCGCATCCGACATACAGCGAAGCAGTGCAGGAGGCAGCTGAGGGGGCGCTTGGCAGGGGTATACACTTCTTCTACGGAAAGCCTAACAGGTAGCGTTAGATGGATTACGACAAGTTTGAGGATGGATTTTCCTACACTTCACTTGGTGCAATCCACTTCAAGCACCACCCAGCTACAGGTGATAAGATAATATTCCTGCACGGCCTTGGCGGGACCACCCTCGTTTGGAAAAGGCTTATGGAGAGCATGCCAGATGGTTTTGACATATACTTGGTTGACCTACTGGGCCACGGCAAGTCAGACGCGCCAGATGTAGACTACACGGTCAGTGTGCAGTTTCAGGCGCTACGCGAGTTCATCTCGCTGAACAACAACGGCGACAGCTACCTCTTCGGACACTCATACGGTGGCTGGGTGGCCGCCTACTACGCAACGCAGCCATATACGTGCAAGGGCCTGATGCTTGAGGACAGCGGCGGCCTGAAGGAGCAATTTGAGGACATGCTCGCTTCTGGAAATGCCGACAAGGCGAAAGATTCCCTTATGAAAGCTGCAATGGAGCTTGGCAACAACGGGATGGTAATGCGGAGCATCATCTATTCAAATTACACCGAAGATAATTTGGACATGCAGGCGCTGTCGAACATAAGGCGGAGGACCCTCCTGTTGTGGGGTGCCGAAGACAAAGTAGTGCCGCTGAAATATGGCATGATATTCCAGAGTAGGATAAAGGGAAGCAGACTGGAGATAATACAGGGCGCGGGCCATGATCCGCATTACGAGCAGCCTGAGAGCGTAGCAAAGATGATACTTGATTTCATCGGCAGCACTAAAGCCTGATCCGCCCGGCCTTTATCCTTGAGAGCAGCTCTGGCATCATGCTTATCTGCTTTTGCTGCGGCTTCCTCACCCTCCTGCCCTCTATCCTATTCTTTATGTAAAGCATCACCGTGCTCTTGTCCCTTGCGCTCTCGACCTCGTACATCTCATCTGATTTCTGCGCGACCTCTACCCCGCAGTAGTCCAGCGCCTCGGCGAAGATGTTCTCCCTCGCCTTCTCATCCTTGTACCCCCTATCGTGGAACGCCTTAACAAGCCTGGACAGCTTCGCCCTGGTCACCACGCATATGTCATACCTAAGGTCGAGGTCTGCGGCCAGGTGACCCACCAATATCGTCGTTGAACTGCTGCCGCTTATCTCCCTCTTGAGGTGCCTGGTAAGCTGCCTCATCTTCACTATCCTTGCACCGTACTTGTTAGTACCATAGTACAGGCCGTGCCTGCCGACTATGTCATTGACCTCTATCACCTTCGCATCGCCGAGCATCGGAGCTAGCGCCTTCGCAAATCTGCTCTTGCCTGTGCCTGGCGTGCCGGTAACAGCTATGAGAAGCCTCTTTGCCGTTATGCTAGCCCCTCACGAAGTTAGATGCAGCCGTGAAAAGGTCGTCTAGCTCCTCCCTGCTCATCTCTAGGCTGGTCGCGTCGTTCGGTGCTATGTACACGCTGATATTGTAGTTCTTGTCCGGCCTGTCGAATAGCCATGAACCTATATTGTAATCCTTGTAGCTTGCCGAGAAATCAACCACCATTATGGCTCCATCGGTAAGCCGCTCCACAAGCCTCAGCACCTGGTCGTCAATGTTGTCTATCTGAACAGTCTCTTCGGTTCCTGTGTTGCGCACCACGTCGAATGGCTTTACAAACGGGACGCTGTGCTGCCTCGCCTGCATGGATATGTTCTGGGAAAGCTGCCTGGTCATCTCGTTGGCCTTCGCCATGCTCTCTTCCATCGCCTTGACCTGCTCTGGCATCCCCTTCAGCATGCCGTCTATGTGCCTGTTCACGTCCTCCTGCATGTTGCTTACTGTGGTCTGTATGTTCTGCTGCTTCGCGTACCTGTCGATGTTGGTGAGGAGCTCTCCTATAGACATCTTGTACTTGTCGCCAAGACCCTTGTCAATCTGCTTGATAAGCGCGTCTGTGTAACCGCTCCAGAGGTCAGCCATGAAAACACAATATATCTTAAAGCTGAACTTATAAATAACATATGATTCCATGCCGCAGTCCAGCGACGCAGATATTAGAAAGAGAATAGAGAAGGACATAGATTCCTTCTATGCAAATCTGGATAGCTCTGGCTCAATAAAGGAGAAGGCAGGCAAGGTGGTAGAGCTGGCCAGGATGTACGCCAGCGACGCCAAGAGCTACCTTGACAAGGATGACATGTACACCGCATTCTCCTGCATATCATATGCGCACGGGCTCCTCGACGCGGTCAAGGAGGTGGTCGATTGAATGTATGTTGAGGGCAAAGCCAGAATAGACAAGGGCAAAGCGTTCCTGAACCCAAAGGCAAAGTTCCTGCGCGACACCAGCGTTGCTTTCATCGCCAACAACGCCACGCCAAGGTCTACAGTACTGGATGCAACTGCTGGAACAGGCATCAGAGGAATCAGGTACTACCTGGAAAGCAAGGCAAGGAGGGTGACGATGCTGGACATGAACAGGGGTGCATTCAACGCGATAAAGAAGAACGCGTCGGCAAACGGGGTTAAGGCAAGGGTACTCGGCACAAGCGTGCAGGAGTTCGCTAATACTACAAAAGAAAGGTTCGACTTCATAGACGTGGACCCTTTCGGAGGCATTACGCCGTACGTGTACGACATCATGAAGGTGGTCAAGAATGGGACATACCTGATGCTGACAGCCACAGATACAGCGGTGCTATGCGGTGCTCACGCAGATGCATGCATAAGGTTGTACGGATCGAAGCCGCTGCACAACGAGCTCTGCCATGAGACAGGGATTAGGATAATGATAAACTATGTAGTCGGTATCGCCTCGCAGTTCAACTTCGGTGTCGATGTGGTACTGTCATTGTATTACGCCCACTACCTGAGATTGATACTCAGGCTCGCCCATGGCAGCGCAAAGGCATCTTCATCGTTGGCCAACACCGGGTACGTGCACTTCTGCAGCAATTGCGGCGCATGGGAAACGGAAAAGAGCATGGTGTCCAGGCAGCGCAACTGTATGGCATGTGGGCATCGCATGCCCGTATATGGGAGAATGTGGCTCGGCCCACTATATGAGAAGAAAAAGCTGAAGACGATGTCCGGGGCTCTAGAAAGGATGGGAATGGGCACCGCAGAAGCCAGAATCTTCAATACAATACTAAAGGAATATGACATTCCGCTCTTCTACTCGCTGCCGAGGATGACCAAAAGAATGCGTAGGACCTCGGTGAAGCCATCCGATGTGTTCTCCGGACTCAGTAGCATGGGATATACAGTAACAAGGACCCAGTTCGACGATACAGGCATAAAGACCGATGCTGGGATAGTGGCATTGCGGGAGGCAATAACCTACGGTAATAAATAGTTTGTGCCTTGGAAAAACTGCCGATTCCTATCCTCAGCCTCACTTCCGCTTCTACGCAAAAGTGATAAGGTATAAATATCTGAAAACAAAAATAATAATGGGATAGACGCCTTGGGTAGGGGGTCTATAGGGTTGTGGTGTGGGAATTGGCCGAGTTAGGTGAAGAGGAGCACTGTAACAGGTGCGGGGCTGTGGTATATCCGTTCTCATCGAGAGAGGCAATGAGCGACCACCATAGGTACTGCATAGGGTGCGCGGAGGAGCTGGACGCAAGGTACATACTGAAAAACAGCTGCTCGTTGTGCGGACGCCTTATGAGCAAGCGCGAAGTTAAATTTGTCCTGCCGTCGATGGCATACGGCGAGAGCTCGATGCCGGTGAATGAGAGGTTGGCGTGCGATGCATGCTACAAAAGGGCACTCAGAAGGAATAGGGTAAGGCTTATACGCACCGACACCCAGAGGGCAAGAGGCGAAATGAGGAAACGGATAGCCGGACAGCTAATGCAGAATGAGGAGTAATCA
>CAZCIA010000040.1:0-3970 GCA_964498845.1 Microcaldota archaeon | reverse complement strand
GGCTTAGGACCCGTTCCCTTTAGTGGGTGCGAGAGTTCGAATCTCTCCCCCTGCATAAACCTCGCAAATGCCTTTAAAAATCTGAATGTTGCTTATATTATGGGGGTCATGAATGAAGGCTCTAATAGCGATTCTAATCATATTGCTTATGGCCGGAGCTGCTAGCGCAGGCACAGTTACCCTGGCAGGCACCTGCAGCCAGAGCACAATAAACTCATCTTCGGATTACACCACATTCACTCTGTCCAATCTAGGCAACCAGACCGCCGCGCAGCTATTGGTCGTGCCTAGCTTTTTTGGGGGAACCCCGACAAACGCCAGCCAGACAATCCCCGCGCTAGGGCCAGGGCAGAACGCAACCCTGACATTCCGCTTCGCCAGCCTCTCGATGCCTGGCAGCTATGCGAGCAGCTACGGCGTCAGCTACTCGCAGGGCACGTCAACCTTCTTCGTCGTATTCCCGTGCATGCTTGACTTCATCACCCCTGTGACAAGCCTAATCAGAATCTATAACGTGAGCCAGTCCGGCAGCACGCTCTCCATGCAGGTGATAAACCTGGGGCAGAGTGCAATACAGGCAAACGTTACTGTGGTACTGCCGCAATCATTCTCGACATCGCCGCCAAACGTTACAGTGAGCATTGCGCCATCCGCATCCAAGAAGGTGAGCTTCTCGGTGTCCCATCCGTCTGTAAGCGGTGCTAACTACGGAATAGCAGCCTCGGCATCGTACGCCATTGCCGGCACACACTACGCAACAATCCAGCCGTACACGCTGAGCTTCCTGCCTTCCTCAACAACAGGCAGCGCCTCGTCCCTGTCGCAGTACCTCCTTTACATAATAATCGCTGTCGTAATACTGCTGCTTATCGGCCTCATAATATTCGCCTCGATCAGGAAGAGGCGCAGGTCCGCCAATGCGGATAACAGATAAGGGGTTTCCTTGAACGCAAAGCCTTACGTTAGCATAATAATACCTACATTGAATGAGGCGTCGAACATAAGGTGGCTCATCCCGGCCATCAGGAAGGAGATGCGGGACTATGCCTACGAGATAATCGTGGTGGACAAGGACTCCAAGGACGGGACGGCCAGGCTTGCAAGGTCGCTTGGCTGCGTGGTCATATCCGGCAACCTGAAAAAAGGGGAGGCGCTGCTAAGGGGGTTCGCAGAATCAAGGGGCGAGGTGCTCATTGCGATGGACGCGGACCAGTCGCATAGGCCAAAGGAGCTGCGCCTGCTGATAACAGGCATAGAGACCGGCTATGACATGTGCGCTGGCTCCAGGTTCATAACAGGAGGTGGCAGCGAGGACATCACTCCGTTGAGGAGGTTCGGCAACAAGATGTTCGTCGCGCTTGGCAACTTGCTTTACGGGTCGCACTACACTGACATAGCATACGGCTACAACGCCTTCACGCGCCGCACTATAAAGAGGCTAAAGCTATCCGAATCAGGCTTCGGAATAGAGACCGACATGCACACCAAGGCCGCGAAGTACCACCTTAGAGTGATAGAGATACCGAGCTATGAGAAGAAAAGGAAATCCGGATCAAGCAACCTCAGGAGCTTCGGCGACGGCCTCCTGATACTTAGGATAATGCTCAAGAACCTAGGATGAAGCGTTCTTCAGCCCTGTCACGTAGTAGAAGCCGTAGGTCTTGTTCTCAGGTGTGTAAGTCGCATTGACTATGCTCTGCAGCGTGAAGGTCTGATTGACGGTAGTGCAGTAGTTGTCCGGGGTGTAGCACCAGTAGCCCCAGTCTATGGCAAGGCAGCCGTACTGGGCCTTGTAAGACTGGTAGCTCTGGCTGTTGAGGTACCCTATCTGTGCACCCGTATGGTTCAATATGTTCATGAACGTGGGGTCATAGCTGAATACCAGGCAGCCGGTAGGCACCGCTGCTATGTTGCTGTAAACGAAGCCCTCGTAGAACCTCGCATCCGGAGCCTGCAGCACGTTGGAAGGCTTGACCGCGAGGAGCGGCTCCATCGCATAAATTGGATAGAATATCAGCACAACTATCGCAGCATACGCTGCCGCCCTGGCAAGGTTAGATTTTGCGGCCTTTGACAGCAAGCCACGCCCCAGCCTTATCCCTTTTGTAAACGATAGGGATGCGAAATAGCCGCCAAGTATGCTGACCGGGGCGATGGGCGCGAGCATGAACCTCCAGTCGACCCCGAAGAGAACCGAACCCGCATAGAATGCCAGATACACCAGGAAGAACGCGCCGAACCAGACTGCAAGAGAGAGGAGCTCGAGCCTCTTCCTGAATGCGAGCGCAACTACGCCAAGCACCGCCATCAGGGTGTATATGAGCGGCTGCATCTCGTACGTGTTCTTGTATGCATTGAACCAGAACAGGACATCTGGGCAGAAGTTGGCCTCAACGTTCGCCAGCCCGAAATTGTTAGATGTCGTTATGCCAGGTCCACTTATCACGCAATAGAACGATAGGTACTGGCTCTGCGCTACGCCGTAATCCCCTGTCCTGAACTGTGTGTAAGTGTACACGGCTTCTGGCAGTATCGACACAGCGAATAGCAGTATTATGATGAGGAACCACGGCTCCATGATGTTCTTCTTGAGCAGCTTAATGCCGCCGCGCAGGTCCCTGCTGTCAAGGATCAGGAACATGATCAATATAATCGGGAGGAAGAGCAGCGCGTCGACCTTCATGTACGTGACCAACGAAAGGGAGAGCAGCATAGCTGCAAGCGTGCGCATGCTTTTCTTCCTTACGAAGACAAGCATGAAGAACACGGCGACGAGGCCGAAGGCGAGCATAGGCATGTCAGAGGTTGAGGGCCTGGCCCAGACCAGGACAATTGGGGCTAGACCGAGGAGCAGCGCGGAGAATATCCCAGCTTTGGGATCCCTTAACAGAACGGACCCGACCAGGAATGCCATGAAGACGGCAACCGCTGTAATGGCAAGCATTGTATTGTAAGTAACGGCCAGGTGCACGCCGAAGATAACGAATCCGATTGCCAGAAGGAACGAGGCGCCTATCGGCTCATGGAATATCTCGCCAGTGAAGCACGTTGTCGGAGTTCCGTAGTCGCACATCCAGGCCTGGCCCATATGCAGCAGGTCGACCGCGCCGCCCTGGTATATTACATCATCGAAGAAGAGCAGCTGCGTCGGCTTCACTATGGCTATCTCAGCTCCTATGAAGATGGCGACCACCAGCAGCGCAGCAAGCACATGGGCCCAGCGTATTCCGCTGCCCCTGATTACACTGGCTATTTCCTTCCTGCCGAGCGCAGCTGCCACTGCGGTGCCGATGAAAGCCACCAGTAGCCCTATGGTAAAGATATACTCGTTTATGCTTTCCGTTCCGATTAGCATTTCACACGCCAGCCCTGTTTGTTACGAAGAGCCCGTTTATGAACATGTACTTGGTCTTTGTAGCCTTCATGGTGTCAAGGGCGTCCTGTGGTGTGCGCACTATTGGCAATCCGTGTATGTTGAAGCTTGTGTTCAGCACAACTCCATGACCGGTGTGCTTCTTAACGCCTTTCAATAGCTCCATATAGGCCTCATTCTCCTTGCCCACCATCTGCGGCCTCGCCGATCCGTCTATGTGCATCGCGGCTCTTGTTACATTACGCATATCCTTCTTAACCCAGTACGCCATCGTCATGAACTTGTCCATGCCCTTGCTGTCGTAATCCAGAAGGTGCTCCGCCTCCTCCTCAAGCATTGAGGGGGCGAAGGGCTGGAACCACTCGCGTTTCTTGACGCGTATGTTCAGCTTTTCCTTTACATCTTCGTCTCCGCTTGGTGCAAGTATGCTCCTGTCGCCCAATGCGCGGGGGCCGAACTCCATCCTGTTCTGGAACCAGAAGAGATAGTCGCCCTTGCCTATCAGTTCGGCTGCATGCGACGATTGTTCGTGCACGGACTCATGCTGCAGCAGCAGGCTCCTGTCCTTCTTGAGTATATCCTCGGTCTCGGCCTCAC
>CAZCIA010000039.1:0-4157 GCA_964498845.1 Microcaldota archaeon | reverse complement strand
TTAGGTTTTCTGCCGGAGCTCAGTCTATCTCCACGGCGTCGCCCACCTTGGGCGCGACCGCGGTGAAGCCCTCGTCGCTCAGGTCGTTAGCCAGCGCCTTTGCGTTGTCCTCGCTGCCGTGCACGCATACTATCGTGTTGGGGGAGCTTTCCTTGGCATACCTGTGCAGGTCCGACTTGTCAGCGTGCGCCGACAGGTCGTGGAAGCTAACCGGCGTCGTTATCTTTGTCCTCTCGCCGTCGAGCATTATGCTGCCGTGGTCCATCAGCATCCGACCGTTCGTCCCTTCGACCTGGTACCCCGTCAGGAATATGTGCGAATTCTTGTTCAGCTTCGTTATGTAGTCCAGCACCGGCCCGCCGTTCAGCATTCCTGCAGTAGTGACTATCACTGACGGCCCCTGCAGCGCCTCCCTCCTTGCCCCCTTCTCGTCTATCCATGTTGTCTCGCTTATCGCGTTCGCAAGAATCTCCTTGTTCTTTATGAACTTCGGGTGGTTCATCACTATTGTAGTAGCTTTCCTCGCCATCCCGTCTATGTATGTAGATGGGGTGAGCCCGTTTTCATACAGTATTGAAAGTATCTCCTGACTCCTTCCGACCGCGAAGACAGGCACGAGCGCGTTGCCGCCGTTGTCAAGCGTCTCCTTTATCTCGTCTATCATTCCTTTTATCACTACATCACGGTCAGGATGGTCCCTTATTGCGTATGTCGATTCCATTATCAGAACATCGCTCTTCACTATCTCAGCGCCGTTGTGCAGCGTCTGCTTCTTCAGCTTGAAATCGCCAGTGTAGACCACACGCTTGTTCCCTTTTGCATGCGGCTTCTCCACAAGCGTGACCGAGCTTCCGCTTATGTGCCCGGCGTCATACAAGGATATGTCGAAGCCGCCCAACCTTGCCTGCATGTGATAATCCAGGCTTATGTACTTGCTCAGCATGTTCCTTATCTGCCGTTTGTGGAAGTATGCCTTTGTGTGCTGCTTCTTGGTTATGTTCAGAGCATCTTCCAGGAGCAGCTCCGACAGGTCCATGGTCGGCAGCGTCCCGAACGTGGGTATGTCCATCTCATTGTATATAGCCGCTGAGAATCCGCTGTGGTCCAAATGTGCGTGGCTCAGTATCAGCGCATCGATCTTCGGGATGCTTATCGGATACTCAATCTTGTGGTCTACCTTTATCCCAAAATCAAGCATTATGCTCCTGTCATCTTTCAGCATTATTGCCGATCTTCCAACCTCCTGGGCTCCGCCAAGGAATCTTAGCTGCATCTTATGCCTCAAAACGAGAAGTACCTGATCTCTTTTCTGACTTTTCCATGAATCTATATAAAGATTCGCATCCATATACAGCAATTGTGCTGTTTGCATGGCCGATGAACCTAACTTTCTTGACCTTGCGTCGCTGAGCAAGATAACTCCAGACCTTGTAGTCGAGAAGTTCGGCAGCAAGATCAACTCCTCATTCTTTGACGGTTCAAACATACTCGGTACCCTAAGGCTCAAGGGGCTGATAGACTTCACAGCCAACTTCCCTGGCCAGAGCGTGATTACTGTAACAGACATAGGAAAACAGCTGCTGAAGGAGGCTGCGGACAGGGCAACGATGCCGTTCGATACTATCGACCTTGCGATACTGCAGCAGCTTCAGGCAGGCAAGCGTTCCTATATAGACATAGGCAACGCGGTGAACCTCAGGCCCAGGGACCTGGCGATGCACCTCTACAAGCTGTCGCAACAGCAGTACACTGTTTATGAGATAAAGAATGGTGTGCTTGACATAATGCTCACAGACAAGGGGCTCACACAGGCCAAGGGAGGCATGCCGCAGACCGAGCAGCAGAATGCGGAACAGCAGAAGCAGGCGGCGGCTGCGCCACAACAGCAGGCACCGCAGCCAATGAAGCAGGTAACTCCAACTGCTCAGCAAACGGGCGCGGAAGAGGCGCAGGCTGCACCTCCAGGCGGCATGTCCATTGATGACATAGAGAAACAGATAAAGCGCGAGAAGCGCTCAAGGACTATGAAGATAATTGTGATTGCAGTAGTTGTTATCATAATAGTTGTTGTTGCACTTTCCTTCACAGGATTTATAAGAATTTAGCTCGGCATCGGATGGTGAATGAATGCTGATCGATTACTACAAGGCGAGGAACCTGCTCGACAAGTACAAGATAAGGAGTATAAGGAGCAAGTATGTAGCCAATGAGAACGAGGCTGTGTCGTTCCTCGATGGGCCAATCGTGTTGAAGGTGCTGTCGCAGAAGGCACTGCACAAGTCGAAGAGCGGACTTGTAGCCGTAGGATTGGAGGATGAAGTCGATGTGAGGAAAGCGTTCAGGGTGCTGCAGAAGAAGGCGTCCGGGCTAAAACCATACAAGATAATCGCGCAGCAGATGGTGAAGCATGGCACGGAGATAATAATAGGCGGGAGCGTAGACCCACAGTTTGGAAAGATGGTGCTGCTGGGCCTTGGCGGCATATATGTCGAGACGTTCAAGGACTTCGCGCTGAGACTCTGCCCTATAACAGGAAGGGACGCACTGTCGATGCTAGAGCAGCTAAGATCTAAGAGCATAATCGCTCCAGACAAGAAGTCAGAAGCGATGATAGTGGACCTATTGCTAAAGACCTCGAAGATGTTCGGAAACAGCGACCTAAAGGAGCTGGATTTAAACCCTGTCGTACTGCACGACGGCACATACGATGCGGTTGACCTGAGAATGCTGAAGTGATTGCATGGCACAGAAAGGCAAATACGCAGATATCGGTCCGATAATGAACCCGAAGAGCGTGGCCGTTATAGGTGCATCTGACAAGCCCAATAAGGTGGGCCACGCGATAATGCAGAACTACATAGACGTTGACTTTGACGGTGATATCTACCCGGTGAACATAAGCGCCGGTGACCGGATAATGGGCTTCAATGCGTACAAGAGCGTGCTCGACATCAAGAAGCCGATAGACCTTGCTGTGATATCTATACCTGCTGAATTCGTGCCATCTACAATACTGGAATGCGGAAGAGCGCACGTCAAGGGCATTGTTGTGGTAAGCAGCGGCTTCGCGGAAGTGGGCAATCAGGCGCTTCAGGACAAGCTCGTCGCAGCATCCAACAGGTATAAAATTCCGGTGATAGGGCCGAACTGCCTTGGCGTTATGGATCCAAGATCGAAGAACGACACCCTGTTCCTGCCGACTTACAAGATAGACAGGCCAAAGATAGGGAGCGTGAGCTTCGTCTCGCAGAGCGGCTCCATAGGCAGCTCGATACTCGACCTGATAAGCGAGGAGGGATTCGGTCTCTCCAGATTCATATCGTATGGCAATGCGGCTGTCGTTGACGAGGTTGACCTTCTCAATTACCTTGTGCACGACGGTGACACCCGCGTAATTGTTTTCTATATAGAAGGCGTGAAGAGGGGTAAGGATTTCATAGAACTGGCAAGGACAGCGACGAAGCTCAAGCCTGTAGTGATACTCAAAGGAGGAATCAGCCCGGCAGGATCCACAGCAGCGCACTCACATACAGCATCACTGGCTGGCAGCGCCGAGGCATACAAGGCCGCGTTCAGACAGTTCGGGTTCGTGGAGGCGGAAACGCTTGAAGACCTGCTCAACTACGCTAAGATATTTGACACGCAGCCACCAGCTACAGGTAACCATATTGGGGTAATAACAAACGGCGGCGGCCATGGAGTCCTTGCCACAGATGCGCTGTACATGAATGGCCTCGAGATGGCAGAGCTGAGCAAGGCGACATACAGGTCATTGAGAAAGAGCATGCCGCCCATAGTAAACATGAGAATGCCACTAGACATTGGCGGTGATGCCGGGGAACAGAGGTTCAACGCCGCATTAGAGGCTATGAGCAGCGACCCGAACGTCGATGCTATAATTGCGATAACACTCTTCCAAACGCCGGGTGCGGACGAGCGCGTCGCTGCATCGATAATAAATTATGGTGCGAGGAAGGTGAAACCGCTTGTGGCTGTTAGCACAGGCAGTGACTACACCCAGTCGCACGTAAAGCTCATTGAGGAATCCGGCGTACCTGTATATGATTCTCCAGATATTGCTGCACGTTCCCTCCGTGCGCTGATAGAGTACTCAAGGTACAAGAAGGGGCTCTGAGCGCAGCGTGGATTTATTACAG
>CAZCIA010000038.1:0-4177 GCA_964498845.1 Microcaldota archaeon | reverse complement strand
ATCCTAGTAGATACTGCGGGCTTTAGCCCGCAGAGGTTCATTGATACTTTTTGTGAGGAAATCTCCAATTATGATCTTTGATGATGGAACGCGCAGCTTGGCTATACGTACCATCTGCTTAGAGATGTCTAACCCGTAAACCTCAAAGCCACTCCTATCCATTACCTCCATATCCCTGCCGGTTCCGCAGCCCAGGTGCATCACCGAGGCACCTTCACCAAAGTCCCTCAGTAGCCCTTTTTGAAATGGCTTAAGCAGAGTTTCGTAGTCTTTTGTAAATATAGCTCCCTTTCTGTCGTACTCGGTTGCCACTCTGTCATAGACAGCCTTGTTCACCCCTACGTATTCCTTCATTGATATAGCCTGGGTTACCTGATTCGTCGCTGCTAGTCGTTCTCTTTCTTCTTCTGCCTGCCCAAAGGCTTCTTTATCTTAAGATTTGGGAAAATCTTCGAGATGGTCTTCTGGTTTATCGAGGCATCGAAGTCAAGGTTGTTGAGTATTCTACCTATCAAATAAGTCCATGCCAGCGGCGCGAGCTCCTTCTTGTCTGAGCACGATTCCTCTACAGCCTTCTTCGCCTCGCCGCTCCCCAGTTGTGTTATCGCCTGGCCCAACGACTCGAAGCTTTTCCTTTTACCCAAGGTGAGCCTGTTCGCCACCACGTCAAGCACACTGGTCTTTATGCCCATGAATGGGAAGGCCTTCGCGTCTATCGTATTCCTAATGCCGGCCATGTGGAAGACCACCTCCTCCGGCTTTGTGTCCGGCCTTATCCCAAGCCTTTTTATCGATATCCAGTCCTTATACTTCGCGAGGAAGTCTACATATTCTTCAGGGTCGTCCATTCTTTCACTGGATTGGTAGTACATAGTATCCGGAAGCCTTCTCGCGCGCAATCCTCTTTATTACGTTCTTCTGCATCAGCAAGACGAGCGTGTTCGCAATCATTCCCTTTGGTCTGTTGCACTTCTTCGCTATGTCATCAGCTGTCTTTATTGCAGTGTCCTTTGTTGCGCCGAGCTGCTTCATCGCCTGCACCACCAGCTCCTCAATAGGTGTCATTTCTACCATTCGATCACTTCTTTACCTTTATCTCCTTCCTCTTCGGCCTCAGGTAAGCGTAGCCGCATCGCCTGCATTTGGTTGCACCTACACGGTTGCGCGCCTTGCACCTCTTGCATATCATTACCTTTGATAGCTCTGCGTCCGCCAATGCAAACTTTCCCATTTTAAGCACCAAATTGCTATAGGAGCCATAACTGAACTGCCATTTATCTCTCTGTAAAGAGCAATTTCCTTAGACAATCAAGATTATTAAAGCTTTGTTGATAATGGCTATCGATTCGATGGTGGGGCAGTTCAAAGTCACTCCCTGGAAGGTGGAGGGAAGGATAGACTATGAACTGCTCGAAAGGCAGTTCGGGATAAAGCCAATAGATAATGATCTCCTAAAGAGGATTGAGAAGTATACCGGAACGCTCCACTGGTTCTTGAGAAGGAAGATTGTATTTGCACAGCGGGAGCTGTCATGGCTGCTCGATGAATATGAAAAAGGCAACAGATTTTATCTGTACACTGGTCTGGCGCCATCGGGCCAGATGCATCTGGGGCACCTACTTCCTTTCATGTTCACGCAATGGCTTCAGGAAAAGTTCGGCGTAGAGGTGCTGATACAGATTCCTGATGAGGAGAAGTACTGGGCGAGGCAGAACCTGGGCATGAGCCTTGAGGAGTACCATAAGCTATCGCTAGACGCCGCGCTCAATATAGCTTCCATGGGGTTCAACCCCAAGAAAACAAAGATATTCCTTAATACGGACTATGCAAAGACCCTGTACAAACAAGCAGTCAAAGTAGCGAACCACATAACATTCTCTACCGTAAAGGACGCCTTTGGTGTCGATAATGCGACCAACATAGGTTGGATTTTCTACACAAGCATGCAGGCTGTGCCGGCCTTCCTAAAGTCTGTAGAGGAAGGGCGAAACGTCCCATGCCTAATCCCTCTTGGCGTGGACCAGGACGTGCATTTCAGGGTTGCAAGGGACGTGATCGGCAAGCTCGGATACTACAAGCCTGCAATAATGCACAACATGTTCCTGCCGTCGCTGAACGGCGAGACGAAGATGTCAGCTAGCGAGAAGACAAACACGATATATCTGGACGACAGCACAAGCGAGGTAACCAAGAAGGTCAACAGGGCGTTGACGGGCCAGCAGGCGACGGCAGAGCTGCAGAGGAAGCACGGCGGCGATCCGGACAAGTGCATGGTCTGCCAGTACTACAGGTTCCTCTTCGAACCTGACGACAAGAAGCTTGAAAAGATATTCAGCGCGGAGAGGAATGGGACGGTACTTGCAGGAGAACATAAAGCGGACCTCGCAAAGAGAATCAACGGCTTCCTAGAGTTACATAAAAAAAGGAGAGAAAAGACATCTAAGATACTTGACAAGTTCATTGTTAGCGACTGATTTTGGATGGTTGTTTGGCATACAGCAATGCTAGTGAAACAGAGGGGGTGCAGGAGCTAGGCATCGTCGCTGCAAGGCAGGGCACGATCTACCTGATGGGTGAAATAGCCACATCGCTCATATCTGCAGTACTCCTTATTTTCCTTACAAGGTACCTGCAGCCGGCTGACTTTGGCCTTTATAGCATCGCGATAGCGTTCGCCGCGATACTAAATGTAGCGCAGAACTTCGGTGTGGGCACAGCATACAGGAAGATGCTGCCTGAGATGAGGAAGGATAACAAGATCAGGATATCAAAACTGCTCACAAGCGGCTACGTGGTGGCGTTGCCGATTGCAACTGCAATAGCAATTGCTGGGGTGCTGATAAGCGGGGTCATATCTACGAGCGTGTACCACAACCCGGCGTTGATACTTGCGCTGGAGCTGGCTGCCGTGTCTGAACTGCTGGCTGTGATATTCAACCTGCTGCAGGCCGTTCTGGTAGGGCTTGGCAGGGTGATTGAGGCGACAATAGCCAATGCGGTGTACTCCGCGCTCTACCTTGTCGGGTCGGTTGTGCTCGTGCTTCTGGGCTATGGTGTTGTAGGTGCAGTGTCTGGTTATCTAATAGGGCTGATAGTCGGGGCGGCGGCAGGGGCCGCATACATTACGAAAGCAATAGGGATAGGCGTAGCCAAGCCAGACAGGAAGGACGTAAGGTCTATCAGCACGTTCTCTGCGCCGATAATGGCATCCAACATAGCGCAGCAGGGCGCACTCAACCTTGCAGTCCTTGTAATAGGCGTTGTGGCAATATCATCTGTTGTTGGTAACTATGGCGCGGCGTACAAGCTCGCTAGGCTTGTGGACATTACGATAACAGCAACCACCTTCATACTTGTTGGTACATTCTCAAGGGCGTTCTCCAGAGCGAAGTTGGCAAAGAGGATAAGCTCGATATACAACAACAGCATATACTACACAGCAATATTCCTGTTCCCGATAGTTGCGTTTGGGATAGCTTCGGCAATGCCGCTCTCAAGGCTGCTTTTCTCAGCCAACTACACCACTACGCCGTTCTTCTTCGCTGTGATGATTGGGGGGATGGCCGCCGGCATAATAGGCACTTATGCAGGAACGCTGATGATAGGCAGCGGCAATACAAAGAAGTTTATGGGCTACCAGCTAGGAGCTATAGCGATACAGATAGCGCTGCTCCTTCTTCTTGCGCCCTTCTTCAAGGCTGTCGGAGCTCTGATTGCGCTTTTTGTGATAACCCCAATAGTGCTTGACGTAATATACATACGTGCGTTGAAGCACCAGTTCCGCGTCACCCACAGCTTCGGGCCTCTTGCGAGGGTGACCCTTGCATCTGTAATAACTGGCTTGGCAATGGCAGCTGTGGCGCTCCTCATGCACGAGCGCATCCTCTCGCTTCTGGCAAACATTCTTGTTCTTGTTGTAGTCTTCCCGCCGCTGCTAGCCATATCAAGAGGAGTGAGCCGCAAAAACCTAGAGTTCATAAGGAGCACAGGGCGAAGATTGAGGCAGCTGCACTACATAACCGACTGGCTCGCAGGTTACACCTACAAGTTTGTTAGGGCTGACCAAAAAGCTTTATAAAAAGAGAAACACATTACAATCTGCGCCTGGGTAACTCAGTCCGGTAGAGTGCTTGTCTTGTAAACAAGAGGTCGGGGGTTCAAATCCCTCTCCAGGCTT
>CAZCIA010000037.1:0-4605 GCA_964498845.1 Microcaldota archaeon | reverse complement strand
TTCAAATCTCTCAGCTTGCCATCTAAGCATAGGGTTCAAATCCCTATAGGTGCCGATTATGCGACAATATCCTAAGAGGGCATGGAAGGCCAGCATCTGCTCTAATATCCGGTGGAGCCACTTCAACTATAAAAATATATAAGTTGTGCAATAATAAGGTGAATGGTGCGCATGGGTTCTGGCTACAGGAGCGTTGATGCTGACATTCTGATAATAGGCGCTGGCGGGGCTGGAATGCGCGCCGCACTGGCGGCCGGCGTGAGCGGCGCACACGTAATAGTGGCAATGAAATCGCTGCTAGGTAAGGCGCACACCGTGATGGCCGAGGGCGGAATTGCGGCGTCTATAGCTGATGTCGACGGCAAAGATAACTGGGAGGTGCACTTCGCGGACACGATCCGCGAGGGGGCCTATCTCTCGGATTGGCGCATGGCAGAAATCCTGGTGAAGGAGGCGCCGGACAGGGTGTACGAACTGGAGCGCTACGGTGCCGTGTTCGACAGAACGGATGACGGCAGAATAATGCAAAGGGCGTTCGGCGGCCATACCTATAGGAGGCTCTGCCATGTGGGTGACAAGACCGGCCTAGAACTCATACGCACGCTCGAGGACCAGGTGCTCCACAGCAATACGGAGTTCATCGAGGAGGTGTTCATAACCAAGCTTTTCATATCGCAAGGAAGGTTCGCGGGAGCCCTTGGAGTAGACTTCAGGGCTGGAGAATTGGTTCTCTTCAGGGCGAAGGCGGTGATAATTGCTACAGGTGGTTGCGGCCGAATCTACAGGATTACTTCAAACTCGTGGGAGAGCACAGGCGACGGCATAGGCCTAGCGTACAGAGCTGGCTGCGAGCTAATGGACATGGAGATGATACAGTTCCACCCTACAGGCATGGTCTGGCCGCCGGGGGTGAGGGGCTTGCTTGTCACTGAGGGCGTGCGCGGAGAGGGCGGCATATTGCTCAATGCCAAGCACGAGCGTTTCATGCTAAGGTACTCGCCTGAGAAGAAGGAACTCGATGCGAGGGACGTGGTTGCGCGCGCCATATACAACGAGATAAAGGCGGGCAACGGCACCGCCCACGAGGCCGTCTATCTTGACGTATCGCACATGGGAGCTGCATTCATAAAGCACAAGCTGCCGGCCATGTACTCGCAGTTCATGCATTTCGCCGGCGTAGACATAACAAAGGAGATGATGGAGGTAGCACCGACAGTGCACTACCAGATGGGTGGGATAAGGGTTGAACCAGATGGGTGCGAGAGCAATGTAAAGGGCGTATTCGCAGCAGGAGAGGTTGCCGGAGGAGTGCACGGGGGCAACAGGCTTGGCGGCAATTCCCTCGCAGACATACTTGTATTCGGAAAGCGCGCCGGGGAATCGGCAAGCGAATATGCAAAAGGCGTGAAGCTTGCAGCAATAGACAACACAGATGTGCAGAACGAGATAAAACGCATCGGCTCGTTCCTGAATGCTGGCGGAACGAATCCATACACGCTCGTTGACAGGCTTACCGATACGATGACTGAGCATGTAGGCATAATGCGCGACGAGCATGGCCTGGCCAAGGCGCTTGACACGATAATGGAGCTGAAGAGGATGTACAGCAATGTAGGGGTCCAAGGAACACTGACATACAACAAGGGCCTGCTGGTTGCGCTCGAACTTGAGAACATGCTAACTGCAGCAGAGGCTGCTGTCAGGTGTGCGCTCATGCGCAAGGAGAGCAGGGGAGCGCACGCGCGCAGCGACTACCAGAAGAAAGACCAGTCATGGAAGAGGAACATAATTACATTCAGAGACAGCGACAGCACCATGTCATTCAGGACTGCGCAGGTGCGGGAGCTGCCCGAAAGGCTCAAGAAGCTAGTGGAACCAGAGGTGTATCGATGAGCGAAAGTGGGACAATCAGGTTGCGCATATACAGGCAAGACCCAAAGACCGAAAGCACTGGCGAATTCAAGGAGTACGAGGTGGAGGCAGAGGAGGGCATGGCCGTGCTCGACGCTGTGAGGTACGTTGAGCAGTACATCGATACCAATTTGGCAGTGCGATGGAACTGCAAGGCCGCGAGGTGCGGTTCGTGCGCGGCAGAGATAGACAACAGACCTGCGCTGATGTGCAAGACGCGCGTCGCCGACCTAGGCAAGACGATAACAATAGCGCCAATGCGCGCATTCCCGCTGATAAAAGACCTGGTCACAGATACATCGCACAACTACGAGATCGATAGGAAGATACCTGCGTTCGCGCCAAAAGATGCGGAGACCCCATGGCGCATATCGCAGATCGATGTGGAGCGCACAAAGGAGTTCAGGAAGTGCATAGAGTGCTACCTGTGCATGGACGTCTGCCACGTAGTGCGAAATCACAGTACCGATTATGTTGGACCAAGGCACGTGGTCAAGGCGGCCTCGCTTGATATGCATCCGATGGACACGCTCGACAGATCAAGATACCTGAACAAAAGCGGAGGCCTAGGCCTATGCAACATAACGAAGTGCTGCCAGGAGGTCTGCCCCGAGGATATAAGGATAACGGACAATGCGATAATACCTGAGAAGGAACGCGCTGTCGACAATTTCTACGATCCGATAGCGTGGTTGCTGAAGCGCGCTAAAAGGAAAAAGAATGGTGATGATAATGGAATTTAAGCAGGTACACATAATACCCAATGAGTTCCTGGAGCCGAACTGGAGGCTCTGGTCATTCATTGCCCTGATTGTGCTGGCCATGTTCGCGCTCTTCCTGTTTCCGGTTGCGCCGCTCAATGGTTACACAGACCCTTTCTACTCGCCTACACTGCTAATAGTGCCTATCATAGGTCTCTTCAGGCTTACGTGCTATGCATTCAGGAAGGGCTACTACAGGCACGTATTTGTGCACCCGGAGCAGTGCGAACTCACGAAACAGATGGACAGCACCAGGAGGGAATACTCCGGCGAGACAGGCCTGCTGCGCATTGAAAACATACATAGATATTTCATGTACTTCGGCGTGGCCATACTGCCCTTCTTCTATTACGACTTTTACCTCTCTACCATATACTTTGGCATGTTCACGCTCAGGCTTGGCAGCATACTCTTGCTTACAGACACAGTGGTGCTGACGCTCTGGGTCTTCTCGTGCCACTCTGTCAGGCATCTTCTAGGCGGGGGCGTAGACTGCTACGGCTGCAGGTTCGCGCCTAAGCAAAGGCACGGGCTGTACAGGCTGCAGAGCTACCTTAACGCGCACCATGAGGTTTTCGCATGGAGCGGCCTCATACTCATAGTTTTCGTAGATTTGTACCTGCGCGCGCTAGCGGCAGGCATACCGCTGGATTTCACGATACTCTACATTGCGCACCTGTGATCAGATGAAGAGATTCGTCCCGCCAAGGCTCAGATATCCGCTCTTTTTCGTAGGCCTGCTCATCATCATCGCGTCAGGCTTCCTAAATAAGTATGCAGGCATGCCGATCGGCGCTGTAGAGGTCAGCGTTGTAGTAGGATTCGCGCTCTTCCTGGCTTCGATCGTACTGTAGCTAGATGATGGGGCGCCCGGCATTCCCCCTTGCTCTCTAGCCAATCCACTATTTGCGTATCGGGGCACCGTACTTGATGTAGTTCCTGGCTTTGGCAATTATCTCTTTAGTTATGTTATTGCCAGCACTGTGTGTAAGTTCGTGCAGGTGCTCCAGGTTCCCGACATGTCTGTCGCATGCGCCCACCACTACCTTCGTCCATTGAGGATGCAGCATTCGGTGGTCGAGCATTGCCCCTTCCTCAAACATCGCTACTATATATTCGCCGGATTCTTTGGACTCCACGAATGCACTTATGCTGTTGCGCATTCTTTTCCTGCCTCCGCATACGAAGCAGCCTGGGGTTTCATCCTTCGCTTTAGTGTATATGGACGTAAAGTGCTCTGCTTTGCTTATCGGTATCATTACCATGAGATCACATTCGGAGCTGCTGATGTGAAAATCTGCATTCTTCTTTCAAGCCCTCCATCAAATCCCTGCCATAGGGGTTCAACCCGTATGCAACGAAAATCTCGCCAACATTACCTATAAGCACTATATCTAAACATTGTAACACTTGTAGCTATGATGCGCGTACGTCAATCTAGTTGTATTCCTTCTCTTGGCCGTGAGCCTCGTCAGTTCCGCCGACAAGGAGAATACCCATATCTATGAACACGCTGCCCATGACCAAATAGAATGCTATGACAACATATTTGGGGTCGTGGGTCTTCAGTCCTATCCATGTAAGGCCTGCCGCGGCTGCAAGCGGGGCGAACATTGCTGCCATCCAGTAGGCAGGCTTCAACCCCTCGGCATCGGTTGGGCGAGGGTCGCCTCCACTGCCCAGTTCCTGTACCTTTTTTCTGAGCAAAGCATGGAAGAGACCGCCCGTGGCGCGCCTTTGTGCCGTCTCTGGTAAGAGGCTGTCTGAGTGATCAATAGTCTCTTTGGTCCCTCTCAGCTGGATAGGAAATGTGCGCTGCATGGATTCGATTGTTGATAACACAAAAACACCAGGCCGAAGGCTTACGTGTCTAAGACTATACGCTTGATATAGATAGCTATTTGAAGAAATATTTATACTTTGCGTATCATAG
>CAZCIA010000036.1:0-4798 GCA_964498845.1 Microcaldota archaeon | reverse complement strand
TATCGAAACGTGCAATTCATCCACGACTTAAAAGTCGTGGTATTCTTGCCCTAAAAATAAACCTTTCGGGACGTTCTTTATACCTGCTCTCCTAGTAAAGCACAAGTGCGATCGCCGGGATTTGAACCCGGGTCTTTGCCTTGGAGGGGCAAAGTCCTGACCAGGCTAGACTACGATCGCACAGCTATCTATGCGACAACAATCAATAAAAACAAGGTGCTGCATTGCAGCACATCCCAAAGAAAAATGCCGGCCTCATAGCTACGCTCGGCCGCGCGTTACTGCGTGATTACCATCTGTCCTTCTCCGCGGCGATTATCAGCGCCGCTGCGCCGAACTTCGTGCCCCTCCTCTTCGACTCTTTCACAGCCCTCATTGTGTATTCTGCTGCCTTTTCAGCCAGTATTGCCCTGAGTGCTGATCCTGCCGACTCGTCGATTTCGCACGCTCCTGCCTCGCTGAAGACCTGTCCAATCTCGCTCTCACTCAGCGCCTGGGCCGCCCTTAGGCGCACCCTTTCCCTAGCGCCGAGGCCGAGGACGATTGTCCTGCCCCCAGTTTTTCTTCCTCGCATGGTCCCACTCTCATCCAACTTTTCCTTCAACCCCATAGATATTTCAGTTTTGGTGTATATAAATTAATAGGGGAACTTTCTAATATGCATTTGGAATTTTGACCGTTTTTGAACGCGGATGTATAAAGTTTACTTTATTTTGTATTTTTCCCTCTCGACAAAATCCAATTGCAACAGAAAGGGGGCTTTGCAGCTTTGTATGCAAGCACTTTCGGCTGCATTCGTCAGGTGGCTATACTTCTCCATAGCTCATTAAAGTGCCTCTCGAGGGCGCGCACCTTCTCTTGATCGTCTATGACCTCGATATGCTCAACGTTCTTGTGGAGTCCTGCATGTGTGAGGTTGGCGCTGCCCACTATAGCGCTGCTGTCCGATATGTACACCTTCTCGTGGACGAAGCTCTCGCTCGCAACCCTGACATTGATGCGCTGCCTTCTGGGCCTTGAGTAATGTAGTATTGTCATGCCGACGGCCAGCACCGTTAGGGGTATGGCAACAAGCTCGGCGCCATAAAGCCTGAAGGCGTATAGCAGTATGCTTAGTATTATGAAGTATGTCGATATCGTGGCATAGGGGAAGCGCCTGCCCCGCCTCATTATCCTGGCAGCGCTCTCACTTATCTTTGAGTTTGATGTTATCACAGAAACGTCCTTGTAAGAGGACTGCCTGACAAGCATCTTTGCATATGAAGGGCTTATGAATGGGCATATTACCTTCAGATGCCTGCCGCGATCACTGATGAGGGACTCTACATACGCATAAGAGCTGATTCCGCTGTAACTCCGGCTGCCAGGCATTTAATCATCGATAAATCACACTTCATCTATAAATTTGTTCTGAACGTCAAGCTTAAAAAAGCAAAATGTATAATCACTTCATTCGTCTTGTGGTTTGATGATTGACTTTAAGGATAGGGAGGCAAAGGTGCTCGCCTACTGGAAGGAGCACGGCATAGACGACAAGGTAAGGATGAAGAACAAGGGCAGGAAGAAGTTCTACTTCCTCGATGGCCCACCCTACGTGACCGGAGATCTCCACCCGGGGCAGATGTGGGTGAAGACGATAAAAGACATCACTCTCAGGTACAGGAGGTCCTGTGGGTTCGATGTAAGGGACCGTGCCGGGTATGATGTCCACGGGCTCCCCATCGAGAATAAGGTAGAACAGATACTCGGTGTGAACTCGAAAAAGGAAATTGAAACCAAGATAGGAGTAGAGAACTTCGTCAAGAAGTGCAGGGAATACGTAGATTCGTTCAAGGGGAGGATGGAGAGCGACTATCTCCGGTTTGGGATATCGTTGGATTTCTCTGACCCTTACCTTCCATACAAGAATGAATATATGAATGTAGAATGGGAACTTTTCAAAAAGATTGAGGAGAGGGGCCTACTATACAGGGGAAAGAAGACAACTGCATTCTGTACAAGATGTGGTACCGCCTTGGCGCAAGGCAGCATGGAGGTTACCTATGCGGACACAGACGACCCGTCTATATATGTGACATTCAAGGTTGCGAACAGGAAGCATGCTAGAATCGAGCTTGATGACAGCACCTACCTTGTGATATGGACCACGACTCCGTGGACTCTTCCTGCCAACGTAGCAGTAGCGGTGAACCCGAAGGAGCTGTACGTTCTTGCAAGAGCCGGCGGGCGCAGCATCATTGTGGCAAAGCAGAGGCTTGATGCAGTGGTGAGCGCAATAGATGAAAGCGTAACCGTTAAGTCAGAGTTCTACGGCAGCGAGCTCCATGGACTGAAGTACATAAGCCCGCTGGAGGACAAGGTGCCCATGCAGAAGGAGCTGAGGAGGCACCATAAGGTGATAATGTCCGAAGAACTCGTATCAATGAACGAGGGCACAGGCATAGTCCACACCGCACCTGGCCACGGCCTTGACGATTATACATTGGGAGTTAAGAATAGGCTGCCGATATTCTCTCCGGTGGGAGCTGATGGGTTATATACGGATGAGGCAAGCGGTTATAAGGGCGTGAAGGTACCAGACGATGCAAACAGGATGGTAATAAAGGACCTGGAGCAACGTGGTGCGCTGCTTGGGAAAGGTTTTATAAGGCACAGTTATCCGCACTGCTGGAGGTGTGACACCAAGTTAATTTACATAGCAACTGTGCAGTGGTTCTTTAACATACAGAGGATAAAGAAAAAGTTGATCAAGGAAAACGGCAAGGTGAAGTGGCACCCTAAAGAGGCGAGTGCTTGGATGGACGATGTGTTGAATTCATCCCCAGATTGGTGCGTCTCAAGGCAGCGGTACTGGGGGACGCCGATGCCGGTATGGCAGTGCACAAAATGTGACTCCTCAATAACAGTAGGTTCAATAAATGAACTGAAGGAGCACGCAATTGACAAGGATAAAGTGGAATCTCTCAAGGACATGCACATGCCGTATATAGATGCAATAACACTAAGGTGTGGGAAGTGCGGCTCTGAGATGAAGAGAATCAGCGATATGATAGATGTATGGTTTGATTCTGGCACCTCCTTCCGGGCTAGTATGTCTTCGGAGGAATTCAGCAAATGGTTTCCTGTAGATTATATCATTGAAGGCAAGGATATGCTGAGGGCGTGGTTTTCAGCATTGCTCAAGGTCGGTGTGATGGTGTATGGCAGGAGACCATACAGTAACATAGGCATCGATGGAATGCTGCTCGATGAGAAGGGCAGGGAGATGCACAAAAAGCTCGGCAACTACGTGGGTCTTGATGATATATACACTTCAGTGGGAGCTGACACGTTTAGGCTGTGGTGCACCGACCACACACCGTGGCTCGACCTCAACTGGAACAAGTCCGAGCTGAAGGACGCGGGCAAGGCGGTATTAATACTATACAACGTCTCGAACCTGCTAGAGGAATACCAGAACGCGGTGGGCTACAAACCGAAGCTCAAGAGGAGGATGCCGATTAAGGGACTTGACACGGAGGAAGCATGGATAGTGTCAAAACTCGAGTCTGCAATAGATGGGGTAACGGCCGCGTTTGACGATTACAGGGCGGCAGATGCAGCTGAACTGATAAAGGGGTTCGTAACCGAAGACCTAAGCAGATTCTACTTGAAGCTGGCTAAGAAGAGCATACTCTACAGCACAAGGAAGAAGGCGCACCAGGTAATAAATACAATAAACTACGTGCTGTACAAAGCCCTTCTTGCCATATCGCCGATAACGCCATTCGTGGCTGAGAGCATCTACATTGACAGGTACGTCGACAATGAGAGCATCTTCATGGAAAGCTGGCCAAAGCCCAACAGAAAGGCAATAGATAAGGAGCTGGAAAGAAAGATGGAGATCGCTAGAGATGCAATAACAGCCATACTCAACAGCAGGGAGAAGGCAGGTGTCAGCCTAAGGTGGCCAATCTCGACGGCTACAGTAGAGGTAACTGATGATGCGGCGTACACTGCGCTGCAGGAGCTTTCGCAGATCGTCGAGAGCTACACAAATGCGGAGAGCCTGAAGCTTGTCAGGGTAACTGGAGTGAAGCGTGAGATACGGCCGATATTCGCTAAGCTTGGGCCAGCATTCAGGGAGAGGGCAGGCGAGGTGGCAGAGCAACTCAAGAAGGCTGACGCAGAGCTGTTAGAAAAGGCGGTCGAAACTGACGGTGCGTACATACTGCACACCAGCACAGGGCCGGTGAACGTCATGGCCGAGCATTTCACAATAGTTGAGAGGGCAGAGGAAGGCGACAGGGTAGCGTTCAGACACGGAGCTGCACACATAGACAAGGAGCTGAGCAACGAGCTCAAGGACGAGGCGCTGCTCAGGGAGTTCGAGAGGGGTATACAGCTCACAAGGAAGGAGATGGGGCTTAGCAGGCTGGACCTTATTGAGCTGGGCTATGAAGCGGTTGGCGAGCTCTCAAGGATAATACCGCTGAACATAAAGACATTGAAGAAAGGTATAAAGGCATCCAGGATAGGGACAGGGATTGATAATTCGACGCTGACAAAGCAGCTCGATATAGAAGGAGAGGTTGTAAAGGTGTCGGTCAAGAAGGTGGTAGTAGATACCTAGTGAACCAGAAGGAGGTGTCAATGCAGTGGCATCAAGGATATGATTGTTTATCAAATGCGAACGGAAAAACCCACAGGCTTTAGCCGTGAGAGGAAATCACATACCATTAACTCAGCAGGGAAACTGAAGCAAATACTATTTGGTTGATATTTTGCATCATTTTAGTTGTGACATCCTCCTCGGGCT
>CAZCIA010000035.1:0-4935 GCA_964498845.1 Microcaldota archaeon | reverse complement strand
AATCTCTAGATAACGTGCTGCATTTTCAGACAGTAGAGGCGCACTGCGACATACCTTGTGGGATATATGATCCGCACCTTGCGCAAGTCGCAGCGCACACTGTAGTGAGAATGGACACGATGATCGCCGACCTGGTGAAAAGCAACGACATGACACCAGAGGGCAGGACCAAGATGATAAGGTATACTATGGTAAAGGAGCAGCATGCAGAGATATGCAAGCACGAGGTCAGGGTTATATGGGGGGATTACTTCAAGCCCGACCATGCCAAGGCCAACCCGGAGCTGCACACGCTGGTGTGGGAGATCATGAAGGCGGCTTCGCAGGCAAAGCAGAGCGCTGAGGTTGCAGACGCGGACGCGCTTCTAGACAAGGTCAATAAGTTCGCAGAGCTGTTCTGGAAGACCAAGAACATACCAACGATAAACGTGAAGGCGCCGTATCCGACAGAGAGGAACCTAGTACTTCCAAAGATGTAGCGCAGATGCCAATAAAGATATTCAGGGTCAGGGACGACAGCATGCGTCCTTCCCTGAGCAACGGAGATTACGTAATGGTGAGCCAGCTCCATTACCTCTTCTCAAAGCCAAAGCCAAGGGATATTGTCGTGCTAAGGCATCCCAAGAAGAACCTTCTCATTGTAAAGAGGATAGACCGTGAGACGCCATACGGCTATTTCGTAGTCGGGGACAACACCGCAATCAGCGAGGACAGCCGTTCTTTCGGGACCGTTAACAGGGATGCGATAGTTGGCAAGGTTGTGTCCATTTTCAGGCGGTAGGATGCAGAGCTTAGAGGATGTGCTTGACAGCTTCTCAGGCATGATAACTATGGAGCAGGCCTCTGCAATCGCCAGCGGCGGAGCACCAATGTCGCATTCTGAAGGCTCGACAAGCGTGCAGGGCCTTCTTGAGTTCATAAAGGCCATCAGAAGCGCAAAGAGCAGCGAGGACGCCGCCAAGGTTTACACAGTCAACATAGAGGATACGGTCTACAGGATATTCAACGAGCTTGAAGGAGCATCAAGGAGGACCGTGACCCTTGGACGCATAGGCAGCACCATAAACGTAATCCTATCCGGTGTACTCTCCTCTGCCGTAGATGAACGCGGCTTCGAGCGCGGCGACCTTATGCTGGTAAGGGGCGCCTCGCTAGATATAGTCAACGAGCGCATTGTCGGGACAAAGGGCACCACGCTCTCAAGGACCCGCAGGTCCAACCTCGGGATCACGGACTTCTCAAAGCTAAAGGATGGCGATAAGAACATCGATATAGTTGGCAAGATCGTTGAGATCGGCCAGTTGCGGCAGGTGAGCAGGCTGGGCATTGCAGAGCCTGTCGCAGTTGCGGATTGCAGGCTCTCAGACACGTCTGATTACATAGATGCGACGCTGTGGGGCTCCAGTGCAATACTCACCAAGCGTATGCGCATCAGCGACTTCATCAAAATAGAATTCTGCAGCGTCAGGAGCATAGAGTCGAAGCTGCAGGTGAACGCCAACGAACTGTCGAGGGTGCTGATAAACAAAGAGCTTGCCTCAAGGTTCATCGCCTAGCGCTCGCCGTACTTGGCATAGAAGCTCAGGTACTGCGCGACTACCGATTCCGGCGCTGATGGTTTCGTCTTCTGTATCACGCTTTCCAGGTCCTCAGGCTCTATCTTCGCATCCTTTCCTTCCTTGACGGTCCTGTCAAGCGCTATCGTCTTCGCCTCCCTGCATACATGGTAGATATCTGCACCGGTATATCCTATCGTCTCCTCTGCAAGAGCGTCGTAATCGACATTGCTGTCCACTGGAACCCCCTTGAGGTATGCTCTAAACATCTGCGCCCTCTGGCTCTTGTTCGGCGGCTTCAGGAATATCAGCTTGTCGAACCTACCTGGCCTCAGCGCAGCTGCATCTATTGCATCAGGCCTGTTCGTCGTGCCTATCACGACTACGTTGCCCATGCTGCTTATGCCGTCCATCTCCCTGAGCATCGCGCTTGTTATCTGGGCTGAATACTCGCTTGCAGACCCGCGCTTGAGCATCATCTCCTCCACTTCATCGAGTAGGAGTATCGATGGTGCGTTGCTCTTCGCCCTGTCGAACACCTCCTTTATGGTAGCCGTTGCGCGTTCCACCCCCTGATCTGCAAGCTCTGCGCCGTTAAGCTCTATCATGGTTATGCCAGCCATCTCGCTCTTTATCGCGCGCAGCAGCATGGTCTTTCCTGTACCGGGCGGCCCGAATATGAGTATACCGTTGACCGCCTTTATCCCGTACTTCTTGACAAGGTCCGGATGCACCAGCGGTGTCTCTATCGTGTCGATGAATGCCTTCTTTGCCTCATCCAACCCTATTACATCCTTCATAGATGTCTCTTGACCCTCACTCTCCTCTCCCTTCTGCCCATAGACGCTTCTCTCGAAGTCCAGCCTGAACTTGTGGTACTGCTCTATCTGCGCCAGCGATACTGATGGCTTGGTCACGTTAAGCCTGTCCATCAGGTCCTTCTCCGTTATCTCCAGTATTGTGTGCTTTATCGCTGCCTCCTGCGACATCTTCTGCGCCACGGTCTCGCACAGCACTTTTATGTCAGCTCCTGTGAAACGCTCCGTCTCGTCAGCCAGCCTGTCCAGGCTGACGTCCTTCGACACCGGCAACTTGCTCAGGTACATGTCAAATATCTGCTTCCTTGCGTTGTAATCCGGCGGCGGCAGGTATATTATCTTATCAAACCTCCCTGGCCTCATCACCGCAGGATCAAGTAGATTCGGCGCGTTAGTCGCACCCACCATTATCACGTTATTCGTCTTCTGGAAGCCGTCCATCTCTATCAGCAATTGCGAGAGCTCCTGCCTTGAAGCCTCATCAATGTTGGATGCCCTAGACTTCGCTATCGAGTCTATCTCGTCAAAGAAGAGCACGCACGGCGCGTGCTTCTTCGCTATCGTGAAAAGGTTTGTGATCATCCGCTCTGTTTCCCCAGGGAAAGCTGATACCAGGTTCGACGTCTTGACGTAGAAGAATCCTGCATGTATCTCGTTCGCCAGAGCCCTCATCATGAGCGTTTTCCCTGTACCGGGCGGCCCGAAGAAGAGTATCCCCCTGGCAGGCCTGACGTTGTACGCCTTTGATATTGCCCGCTCCTCTATCGGAGCCAGCACCGCATCAGTGAGCTCCCTCTTGGTAGCTGCGTAATTAGCTATGTCATCGAACGTTTCATTGACATTGCCGGATTCCAGGTCTTCGAACGCCTCCCCGAACTTCATCCTGAGGTCCTGCTTCCTTATGTCAAGTGTCCTTACGATCTTCACGTTGTTGAACTCAAGCAGATAGATGGCTATAGGGGATATAGCAAAGCTTATCGCAAGCAGATAGTACGGAATTGGCAGTCCGGCAACATAGGAAAGCGTTACCGCGATTATCGGGAAGCCCAGGCCTATGAAGCTTGCATGCATCCCTTTGTACTTGGACCTGCTTGCAGCTGCGAGACTGTCTATTCCGAACACGGTGATAGCGAGCACTATCATCTCTGACAGGTAGTACTGTGGCATCATCTTGAATGCCGCGGCTATTGATGCGGACACCCCTGTTGTAGATGATATCACCGCGTTGCTACCAAACTGCACGAACGCTTCATGTACCCCATGCGTGAACGTAAATATATTTAATCCTGGCTTGGACGGCACAACGTACTGGTTAAGTGATGGAGGAACCGATGCAATGTGTGCGGCCGCAGCATTATATATGATATATGCGCTGTTTTGCACCCCGGTTATCCCAGAGAAGCCTACGACAGCTATTACGAAAAGAATGGATATTATGACGGCGCGCTTGTACCCGATCATCAGCACCGCCATTATGAATACAGGTATCGTGAGGATGAAGCCCGATGCGGAGAACGCAAACGCTAATAGGGCATACATGAAGAGTAACGTCCTGTGGTACATGTACCCGTAAATCAGCGATGCTGCAGCAACAAGCAGGTAGAGCCATGCAAGCGCTGGCAGCTGGTAGATTATCATGGGCAGTATCAGGAATGTAAGGAGCACGAGCCCCAAGAACGGCTTCTTTACAGTGACAGCGAAGAGCACTATTGCCAATGGGACTATAAGCACCAAGGGATAGAAGCTCAGCGCCAAAGATGCGCCGATGAAAGCTAGAATGGCAAGAATGCCGTCAGGCATTCCTGGCGCAGACATGAGCGTCTGCAGCCTGCCAGACAGTCCATAGAGGAAGACTCTGTGGGCATGTTTCTGCCTGATATGAGTGATGGCGCTTTTAACCTCTGCATTATCGTAGCGTCCCTGCCTGGCGCGGTTTTTTGCTGCCATTAAACCAATCTACCCTTAACCCTAGTAATATACGCGGTTCTCGTATTTATACTTTGAGTGGTCGTTTTCTATAAAGAAGGCAATTTATTAATATTATTGACTGCATAAACTTTATGCCCGTTGTAGCTCAATGGCAGAGCGGCCGCCTGTAGTATGTGAACCGGAAAGCGGCAGGTTGGGCGTTCGACTCGCTCCAACGGGATTTGTGATATTATGGAAGATTGCATATTCTGTAAGATAGTCTCTGGCAAGGCGCAAGCATACAAGGTGTATGAGGATAGCGAAGTAATCGCATTCCTCGACATACGGCCAGCCGTAGAGGGGCACACGTTGGTCATACCGAAGGCGCATTACGAGAATATATTCGACATACCTGAGGAGCTGCTTGGCAAGGTCGCTGCGGTGGCAAAGAGGATATCGATACGCTACAGAGAAAAAATGGAGCTGGATGGAATAAATATATTGGAGTCGAACGGTAGAGTCGCCCATCAGGAGGTCATGCACTTCCACATGCATGTAATACCCAGGAGGAGCGGTGATGGCCATGACCTCAGGATATCTAATTATGGAAAGAGTGGGAAAGACCTAGAGGCAGTTTGGGAAAGATTAAAAGA
>CAZCIA010000034.1:0-5509 GCA_964498845.1 Microcaldota archaeon | reverse complement strand
GGTCACCATAATACTCGGCGCATACGTGCGCACCGCATTCCATATAACAATCTAACAGCCAAAATCAGATAGGTATAAATACGTCTTTCTACAATCTAATTCTGCTTATTATACGGGGTGAAGGAATGGCAGATGAAAAGGAGATAGCGGAGATGATTGTCCAGATTACCACCAGGATGGACATGCTGATGAATGACACCAGCGTTCCGAAGAATGTTCGAACAGCGATTGCCGAAGCAAAGGCTAAGCTCAACGAAAAGGGGGACAATACGGTGAGGATATCCTCCGCGATATACAGCATAGACGGCGTCAGCAACGACATAAACCTGCCGCCGCAGGCAAGGACTATGCTGTGGAGCATACTTAGCATGCTTGAGGCCATCAAAGAGTAAAAATGGCTAGCAAAGATGCTCTCAAAGAGCTTGCATTCACCTTATCCCAGGCAAGGATACTCCTAGCTGGGGATGTCGGCAACGGGCTGATCGAAGGAATCGACATAAATATGGTAGTCACCAGGCTGATCGAGCTGCACAAGTCCGATACCGGAGTAAGCGTGGCCACCAAGGAGGAAATATCACAGATAGTAAACGATATAACAGCAGAGAAGGTACCGATGCCTGTTGAGGTGATTAGGCAGGCAGGCTTCAAGCCTGGCGCTGCAGACATCGACGCCTTTTACAAGATAACGAACAAGGAGAGGCTCACGACAGAGGGCAACATAAACGACTTCGTCGACCACTTCAGGAACAGGCTGGAGAAGATACGCAGGATAATAGAGGAGAGGCGAGTAGGTGCGTCGCTTGTCCAGAACATAATCTCAACAAGAGGTTACATGAGCGGCAGGGAGGTGACAGTTGTAGGGATAGTCACGACAAAGATAGCAACAAAGAAGGGCAACATAATGGTGGTGATGGAGGATGACACCGCCGATCTTAAGGTAATGTTCATGAACGGGATGTCGCAGCAGTCGAAGAGCCTCTTCGAGAGCAGCAAGCGCCTGATAAACGACGAGGTCGTCGCGGTAAGGGGCAAGCTGTCCAACCAGTTCCTCATGGCAAACGAGATACTGTGGCCTGACGTGCCTATAAAGGAGCAGAGGACCACGAAGGACGACGTTGCGATAGCATTCATGTCCGACATGCACGTTGGTAGCAGGCAGTTCATGGAGAGGAACTTCGAGAAGATGCTGAAGTGGCTCAACGGCGAGGCGCAGTCTAGGGAGGACACGCTTGCAGGAAAGATAAAGTATATCGTCATAGCAGGCGACGTGGCTGACGGAGTTGGGATATACCCGGACCAGGAGTACGAACTATCCGTGCCAGACATATACCTGCAGTACAAGTTGCTCTTCAACTTCATAAGCATGATACCGGATTACATACACGTATTCGTGATGCCCGGCAACCACGACGCTGTGGGCAGGGCTGAGCCGCAGCCAGTTCTCGGAGAAGACCTGGTCAAGGACTTCAAGAGCGATAACGTGCACATAGTCACCAACCCAAGCTATCTAAACCTGCACGGCATAGACGTGCTCGCGTATCACGGTACATCCCTGGACTCGATAATAAGGGCGATACCAGACCTTAGCTATGCCGCTCCGGAAAAGGCGATGATGGAGGTGCTCAAGCGCAGGCACCTCTCGCCGATATACGGCGGCAACGTGATAGTTCCCAGCAGGGAGGACCAGCTTGTCATTGACAGTATACCTGACATAGTGCACATGGGGCACATCCACAAGAACGGCATTGCAGAATATCATGGCGTCAAGATAGTCAACAGCGGCACATGGCAAGGCACAACCGCCCTGCAGCAGAGGTCTGGTCACATACCAACGCCGTGCATACTTCCTGTTTACGAGACGGCAAGGGGTGCATTCACCTCGATAAACTTCGAGAATGGTGAAAAATGGAAATAGAGGATTACTTTGCAGAGCTGACCAAGGCTGCCGATGCGGCGTATGAGATAGCCGGCAGGGCTAGGGGAACAGGCCGCGATCCAGAGACGGTTGTTGAGATAAAACCAGCCCCCGACCTTGCATCAAGGGTGGAGGGAATAATCAACTTGGAAGGCTTAGCCGAACTGATAAGGGAGAGGCAGAAGGACTTGAGCAGGCAGGAGCTAGCATTCGAGATGGTCAAAGATATATGCACAAAAGAAAGATTCTCGATGGAGATAAGGCAGAGGATAACCCTTGCCCTGCGGGTCGGGCTTTCCATACTCACAGAGGGCATACTTGTAGCGCCGACAGAGGGCATGCCGGGCATAGAGCTGCACAAGAATCCGGACGGCACAGATTATCTTGCAATACTCTACGCAGGACCGATAAGGTCAGCAGGTGGAACCAGCGCGGCACTCTCTGTGGTGCTCGGTGATTACGCGCGGAAATTCTTCAATATAAGCCAGTACAAGGCGCAGAGGGCTGAGGTGGAAAGGTGCCTTGAGGAGATAATGTTATACCATACAAGGTCTGCAAGGCTGCAGTACCTCCCGAGCGAGCAGGATATGCGCATCATCCTTGAAAACTGCCCTGTCTGCATAGACGGGCTTCCTACAGAGGAGCTTGAGGTGAGCATACACAGGAACGTCAAGCGTCTCGACATGGACGGCAACGAAGTGGTGATGACCAACAGGGTGCGCGGCGGGGTTGCGCTTGTTACTTGTGAGGGAATAGCCCAGAAGGCAAAGAACGTGATGAAATACTCAAAGGCGGCAGGCCTGGACTGGAGCTGGCTCAACTCCGTGATACGGGTGGGCAAATCCACAGCAGGCCCAAGAGAGGAGGGTCACGACCCAGCATTCCTTACAGAGCTTGTCGGGGGAAGGCCGATCATAGCATATCCGGATTATAAGGGGGCATTCAGGCTGCGCTATGGCAGGTCAAGGCTCACAGGCATGGCTGCCAAGGGAGTAAGCCCTGCCTCGATGATAATACTTGAGGAGTTCATCGCAATAGGCACGCAAATAAAGATAGAGAAGCCTGGCAAAGGCAGCGTTGCGATGCCCGTCGATACCATAGAGGGGCCGTTCGTCAAGCTCAAGAACGGGGAGGCGATGAGGGTCAATACTGCGGAGCACGCGAGGCAGGTGAAGGATGAGGTGGCGAAGATACTAAGCGTTGGAGACATGCTTGTAACGCTTGGCGATTTCAAGAAGACCAACACAACACTGTCCCAATCCAGTTATGTCGAGGAATTCTGGTTCGAACAGCTGAAGAAGAACGGTTACAAGGAAAGCATGCCAGAGGTGTCGAGCTTCGAGCAGGCGTACAAGCTGTCAGTGCAGCACAAAGTGCCTATCCACCCAAGATATCTTTACGAATACCAGGATGTCAGCGTGCAGGAGCTGGCATCTATTGCAAAAGCGCTCCAAGCATCGAAGATCAGTGGCAAGAGCACTAGCCTCTTCGACATCGACGAGATAACCATACCTGAAAAGGAAGCTGCAGCTGTCCGCCAGCAGCTCGAGACGCTGTGCCTGCCGCACAAAGATACTGGTGACATAACCGTACGCGGAAGCGATGCGCAGAGCCTTCTTGCCACACTCGGGTTTGCAGACAATGAAAATGTAAAAATAGACATTAATATAAAGAGGGAATACTCGGGCGATAACGCTATAGATGCCCTGAACAAGGCGGCTCCATTCGCAGTAATGCAACGCTCCTTCAGGATAGGGGGCAGGATCGGGAGGCCTGAGAAGGCCAGGGAACGCCTCATGAAGCCAGCACCCAACATAATATTCCCGATAGGGGAAGGAGGTGGAAAGGAGAGGAACATATCAAAGGCGTACATACTCGCAAAGAAAAGGATACGGAGCGCCAATGCAGAGATAGAGATAGCAAACTACAAATGCCCCAAGGGTGGTGAGCAGCTCAATTCCGCTTACTGCAGGGTGCACAAGGCGCGTGCCTACATAGAAAGGAGGTGCGCGAGCTGCGGCAGGAGGAGCAAGGAGGCGAGGTGCGAAAACTGCGGAGGCCACACTGTAGCCAGTAGCGCGCGAGAGATAGACGTGATAAAAGAGGTAGACGGGGCGCTGACAAACCTGGGCCTGGCAGGAAACACAAAGATCATAAAGGGAGTGAGGGGCCTAACAAGCATCGACAAGGTGCCAGAGCCGTTGGAGAAAGGGATACTTAGAAGCATTCATGGGATATACACCTTCAAGGACGGCACAAGCAGGTTCGACGCCACAGACGCGCCGATGACGCATTTCTATCCCAAAGAGGTATCGACCAGCATAGACAGGCTGGTAAAGCTCGGCTATACGCATGATTACAACGGAAAGAAACTTGAATCCGAAAGCCAGCTGCTGGAGCTGAAGCACCAGGACCTGGTTGTCAACAGGAAGTGCGCAGAGCACCTCCTCAAGGTGGCAAAGTTCATCGATGACCTTCTTGTGAGGTATTACGGGCTCGAGCCGTTCTACAATGTAGCGAGCACAGAGGACATGATCGGCCAGCACGTGATAACGCTGTCGCCGCACACATCGGCCGGAGTCCTGGGTAGGATAGTCGGGCTTACAGAAGCGAACGTTGGATTCGCGCACCCGTTCACAATAGCGGCAAGAAGAAGGAACTGCGACGGTGACGAGGACACGACAATGCTGCTGCTTGACGCGCTCATAAACTTCTCAAGGAGGTACTTGCCGAGCATGATTGGAGGGACTATGGACGCACCGCTCATACTCACCGTAAACGTGCAGCCTGAGGAGGTGGACGACGAGGTGTGGCAGATGGAGACCGTACCGAGCTATGGAATCGCATTCTACGAGAAGACGGTCGAGAAGGCACCGCCATCGGACGTGAAGGTCGAGAGCATAACCAACAGACTCAACAAGAAGTCCATATTCAAGGATCTCATGTTCACTCATGAAAGCACCATAAACGCGATATTGGAAGCGCCGAAGAAGAGCATATACACCAAACTAAAGACGATGGATGAGAAGGTGGAGATGCAGTTCAAGCTGATGGACAAGCTCTACAGCATAGACAAGCGCGACACCGCAAGAAGGCTTATATCAAGCCACTTCATACGCGATCTCATGGGCAACCTGCACTCCTATTCGGAGCAGGGATTCAGGTGCGTGTCGTGCAATGCTAAGTACAGGCGCATTCCATTGGTAGGTAAGTGCACAAGATGCCAGGGCAGGATAATACTAACGATATCAAAGGGAGGAATAGAAAAGTACCTCAACATGGCAATAGGCCTTGCAGACAGGTACGACCTTGAGCCTTACATGAAGCAGAGGCTCAAGCTCATAAAGGAGGAGATAGAGACCGTGTTCGGCGTAGCCACGCTGGAGAGCAGCTCGAAGCAGTTCAACCTCTCTAGGTTCATATGAAGGAACGTGTTGCTACGGCCTGCTGTATCCTGAAGTCCAAGAGCTCGTGTAGGTTACATTAGTAGCAGTCCCATCGTTGCTGTAACCAGAATAATCGTTCGCATTGCCGTTGATCGGCCACCATCCAACTAGATTCTGTGGGTCGATTGGCGCCCCGCCTATGCCTTCA
>CAZCIA010000033.1:0-5953 GCA_964498845.1 Microcaldota archaeon | reverse complement strand
TCTTGTACTGGCAATAGCTAACGGCCTTGCCGTACTTCAGTTAATATCATACTTAGATAGACCTGTAAAGGGTGCCTTTAACTTCCTTTCGGGCTTTTCATCAAATCCCAGATCCTTTCCATTGAAAGTTAGCATCTTTATGGAGAAATCATCAGGCTTTGGGGAATTGGTGGGATTTGGGACAGGGAAAAAGAGCCATCTTAGGATTATCCTTACATTCTGTGTTGATCCGTTCTTGGTTATCGGGTAGAGGAACGAATCCTTGTAAGTAATTAGGTGATGTGGGTGAGGCTCCGCTGTTTTATTATCACAACGATTCCCTGTTCCCATTTAATCCCACCAAAGAATATTATGATGACGCCTATATAAATAGATTGTGAAAAATTAAAAATTGGATGATAAATATTTACACTTTGGATTAACGCTCGTCGTGAATTCTCTCGTGAAGTATTGGTATTAAATACTGATTGGCGATAAGATACTATGGAAATAAGCACAATATCAAGGAAGCTGCTGCGGGATCTGTGCACAAACTCCAGGATAACCATTACAGAGCTATCTAAGAAATACGAGCTTTCGAGAAAAGTAGTAACGACCCGCATAGCCGCGCTGGAGACGGAGCTTGGGATTAGGTACCTCTTGGAATTGAACTATGAAGCGCTGGGTTTTACAACACTGCATATAGCATACTTCAAATTCCTTAAGAGGCCTAAGGCCGAAAAACTGAGGACGGTCTTGGAGAAAAGCAATGTGGTGCAGCTTGCGGTAGCCACAAAAGGAGATATAGATATGGTTGTGTTCGCACTTGCAAGGCACTCTATCGAATATTTTAACTGGGAAGTCGGCATTCAACTCTCCCTGGCAGAGTACGGAGTTAGCGTGACTTCCTCGGAGGTTATGGTAGACCATCTTGGTTTTATACCGTTGAATATTAACCTGATAAAGGAGTCAAACCTGAAGGATATTTACAAGAAGATTTTGGTGGTGTTAAACGAGAATTCGAGGATAAGCCAAAGAGAACTGAGCAAGAAGGTAGGGTTTAGTGAGGGGCTGACAAAGTACTACCTTGGGAAACTGAACAGAGAGGGGATTATCAAGCGTTACACTGCAGTAATAACAAAGTCCCCCCTTAAGCAGAATATAATTTACTTTGCAAACTACACAATAAAAGAGGGCTTAGAAAAGAGGATTCAAAATGAAAGGAGAACGATGTATTTCAAAGAACCAGACGCGTTTCCAATCGTAAACGAATTCCAGTTAATGTTCTCGACAACAGGCGGTGCTACCTCATTTACGTGGGCATGCTATGAAAATATTGACGAGGGTGTGGAAAGAAGCGTAAATACACATAAAAGGATGTACAGAGTGGATTCTCCGATCGTTAGATATGCTATTGCTACTGAGATCATAAGCGGTGTTGCACCCATAAGAAACATCGACATAAAAGAAAACTATGATATCTCGCTGGGATTTGCTACACCGTAATTCTTTTACTGGAGTCTAAAGAGGTGCTGATTTCACCCAACCTACGTTCTACATCATCAGGTTTTCCTACACCAAGCACCAAGAGGTCGTCTTGGTGGTATCCCATCATCTCTTTTATAAATTCTAGTTCTTCCTCCCTGATATGGGCGGTCTTAGTCTTATTGGTAAATATTACACATCCATAATTATCCTGCAGGTCTAAAGCTTCGGAATCCACGCCCGGCTGCTGTAATTCCTCAGCCTTTTTGTAGAATGCCAGCACTCTTCCATTGCCTTTCATATTTTCATATATCAAATTGCTTTTTGTATTTATGAACGCGCTGGATACATCGTATATTGTCGGCATTCTGGAGCCAGCGGGTTTTTTAGACAGATATGTTTGTGTACTAGGTCTAAGCTTCTGGACCACCAATCCTATTAATACGCTCGCCGCCACAAGCACATAAATCAGCTCTATCGGTTCCTTCAGTATGGCCCAGTCCAGAAGCAGTGTAAGGAAAGGCACCACCAATATAGCATTCGCTGCTACGGTGGTTTTTACGATCCTTATCGCTCCGGTGAACAAGAATGTAAGTATTACGTTCTGGATTACACCTAAGAAAAGTATCACGTAAATATCATTGAATGGCATACTGAATAGCCCTGCACCGCCGGTATACAAGAGAAAAGGAATAACTCCAATAAGCGTGAAAAGATTATACATGAAAATATTACTTGTGAGCTCATAATGGTAACGTTTCTGCACTGCCGTAGCAATCGCATCTATAAATGCTGCAAATAGCAATAGCAACGCAAATGGTATCACAGCTGCGGATAAGCCGAGTGATGCACCACCAAAAAACGCTATTGCCAGCCCGCTAAACCCTATCGCTATGGCTAAGGCATCATATTTCGTAATGCGCGTGCGCAATAGCAGGGGCGTAGCAGCGACCAGCATCAATGGCCAAGTCCTATACAGCACCGCAAGAAGCGATGCACTTACATAATGTGTGACATAGCTGAATATTAGTATCAAAGCTGCGTACGTTATACCTACTATGGCAAAAGAAACAAGCTGTCTGGGATTCTTTATGTAAATAAGGATATTTTTCTGGGTATTTTTGGCCAGCATAACCGCAAAAGATACGACGACCCCCAATAGGGAGATATAGAAGGCTAACGCTACTGGGTTGGTGTTGCTGCCAAGTTTGTAGGCTAATGGAGTTAGCGCGGAAACAAACAGCGCAAGCACTAACAGCACGTAACCTGTTGTTTTTATCTTCATAATTAGGACTGTGCTATACGTATTTAAAGCCTTTCCCAAATTTGAAAAAATAGCAAATAAAAATTTACACTTTGAGTTACGTTACTTCGAGAAGTTGAAATACTCCCTGAACTTCTGCGTTGTCTCCACCTTCTTGCTCCTCCCCTCCCTTGCCGTCCTGACGAAATCCTTCTCAAGCAGTTCCTTCATGTAATCATAGACGCCGCTGCCAAAAGCCCTTACAAGGGAGCTCTGCATTATCGGCTCGTTCCTGCTCACATACGCTAGTATTCTCAGCGCACCCTTCGAGAGGTCTGGTTGCCCCGCGACGCTGACCACCCTGTTGGCATACTCGTCTCTTAAGCTGAGAATGTATTTGTCGCTTATCTTGACTACGCAGATGGAGCTGTCCCTGGTATTGTAATCCTCTGCAAGCTCATCGGCAAGCTTCTTCACGTAGCCTATCGATGCTATGCCTGTCGTTGTAGCTAGCTCTTCCGCGCCCATCGCCCTTCCTGAAGCGAACAGCGCAGCCTCTACCAACTTAAGCTGCTCTCGCCTCTCCTGCCCTTGCTCTTCCCTCAACCTTAACACCGTCCAATAGTTTTATGAATATCTCGTCGAAGAAGCGCTCCTGCATCACCGTTATCTTCCCGTCATGCGCAAGGAAGAGCACTGGCACGAAAAGGTCAAGGAGTATGTCCGCAGGGCTCGTGTAGCCTTTTGCTATCGTCCCGAATGTTGTAAGCCCTTCCTTGTCAAGCGACTCCTTTATCGCGAGGTGCACCCTCTCCATCTTGTCCTCTATGTCCACCTTGTCGATTGCAAAGCTGACTGGCGCAATCTCGCGCTCGTGCTCCACCATTCGCTTCTCCTCCATCTTCATCGCACCGTTGAGCGCATCAAGCAGCTCATTAAGGGTAACCTTACGGTTGGGCTGCATCCTTGCGCGTGGCACAAGCTGTTCGACATCTGGCCTCACCCTCTCTGCAGCAATGCTGTCGCCATCTGGAGGAAGCTCCTCTTCAACCATGCTGAATATTGATATGGTGTCGCTCTTCATCCTCAGGAGTATTGATGCTGCGAGTATTATGTTCGCCGGTATCCTCAGCTCGAGAACCTTCATGCGTCTTATCGCGGCAAGGTACCCGTCGACAACCTTCACAAGGTCTATGTCCCAGGGGTCGAGCCTATTCGTAGCAACAAGGTCAATAAGGACCTCTCGCCAGGTCGCGTTCTGCACGAATTCCGGTAGGTCTAACTCGCGGTACGCTACCGCGGTGGTCGTCTCTGCTGTCGCCATGTGAGATTATATGTGATAAAAAGTTTTATAAAGCAGTCGAAAAATGCGGAGTTGTGGAATAGCCTATTTCCGGATCCCAAGGTCAACGACGACCTCTACTTCCTTTGGCGAGTAGTTCCTGACTATCCTCGAGCCTGATGCAACGGTCCTGTAGCCGTTGGCCCTCGCGTGGTCCTTCAATATGGATATAGCCTCCTTTCCTGAATCCAGCCTGTCGACTATCATGTACACATGGATGGTCGCCCTCTTCCTGCAGCATTCAACCGCGTCGCCCAGGAACTCTATGCTATCCTTAGGGAGGGGCATCACCACGCGGTCAGCGAAGCCCGCATATCTTTGGGATACCTCCTTGACGTCGCCGAGCACCGCGGTGACGTTCTTCAGCTTGTTGAGCACTATGTTGCCGCACATCGCTGCATATGCATTCCTGTTAAGCTCTATCGCAATGATATTTGCTTTGGGATTGCGCTTCGCTATCTCTATGGCAAAGGGCCCAACCCCGGCGAACATCACGATGACATTCTCCTTCTTCTTTGACATTGATGATATGCGGTTGCGCTCGAAGGAGAGCCTGTTCGAGAAGAAGCTCTTCCTGACGTCGAATATGAACCTGCACCCATTCTCTTTGTAATCGGCCGTATACCTCCTTGCGCCAGCGAGGTACCTTAGCCTTCGCACCCTGAATCTTCCTGATACAGGTCCGGCCTTGGCCAGCACCGTCGTCACATTCCTGTGCTCGTCGAGTATCCTCCTGGCTATGCTTTTCTCTTTGCCCTTACGCACCCCTTCCAGGTCGACTATGGCTATGTTGCCAAGTATGTCATAGCCTGGCATGCTTTTCCTGCTCTTCACCTGCACCACACTTCCAATCAGTCATTCAAGAAGCTTTTTAACCTTTGCAGTTATATCACTATGCGTAATACGACATAGCTGAGGCTATGCAAAACAGATTTCCGCAGTGATAAAGTGTTTTTCGTTGTGAAGGTGACGTCAGGGCAGGAGAAAATAGCAGCCAGCATGCTCCAGAACAAGCTAACAAAGGAGCAGATGCCCATATACTCGATAATCGTGGTGGAGGGCATGCACGGGTACATAGTGGTAGAGGCAGAGGATGAAATAACAGTAAGGACATTCATAACCAAGGAGCGCAACATAAGGGGGATACTCCCAAAGCCGCTGAGCGACGCGGAGATGGATAAGCTGCTCGAGGTCAAGAGCTACGCGCAGGAGATACATAATGGCGATACCGTTGAATTCACATCCGGTCCTTTCAAAGGCTACAAGGCCAAGGTGCTCCGCGTCGATGAGGTAAAGAGCGAGATAACGGTGGAGCTCATGGATGTTGTTGTGCCGATACCCATAACTACGAAGATGAACACAGCAAGGATAATACAGAAGCTGCAGAAGTGATGCAATGGCAGAGACAACGATATCAGGTTTGGTTGAGGGAGGAAAGGCATCAGGAGGTCCGCCGCTCGGCCCGGCGCTCGGGCCCCTAGGTGTGCCGGTTAACGACATAATAAAGGAGATAAACGAGAAGACCAAGCAGTTCGCGGGCATAAAGATATTGGTGAAGGTGATTGTCGACACCACGACCAAGAAGTTTAAGATAGAGGTGGGATCGCCGTCGGCTAGCGCACTCATACTCAAGGAACTGGGGGTGCAGTCCGGTGCCAAGACGAAGGAGGAGATTATAGGAAACCTTACGCTCGACCAGGTCAAGAAGATAGCAAAGGCCAAAGAGGCGTCAATGTACGGCGGCGACCTGGCTCAGCGCGTCAAGCAGATACTGGGGACGTGCAAGAGCATGGGCGTGAAATGCGAGAACGAGGACCCCAGAAACATAATAAAGAAGATAGAATTGGGGGAGCTGAAAGTGGGCGGCTAGAAGCTTGATAAACGGCACCAGCCACGCTGCATCG
>CAZCIA010000032.1:0-6018 GCA_964498845.1 Microcaldota archaeon | reverse complement strand
CATGAATAGTATAGCTGTCCGGCTTGAGAGGATATTCAGGAATACGAAAGCAAGCAGGATACTCCTGACCAACACGACGCTCAAAGACAGCTATTTCACGTACCTTACGGGACTGTACGAAAGCGGGTTCGAAAGCTCGATACTGATACTCGAAAGGAAAAAGGCATTGCTGATTACAACAGTCTTGGAGTATGATGTTGCAAAGAGACTTTGCCCGAAGGAGATTAAGGTTGTTGCAGCAACAGCAAGAAATAAAACTATGGAGCTGCTGGAGGACCAACTTGCAGGCAAAGTTTTAGGCATAAATGGAACATTCCTTCCGGTAAACCTCTACAAGAGGATCAAGAAGGTCGGAAAGCCAAAGAGAATGATCGATGCAAGCGAAGCGCTTGCGAAGGCGAGGCAGATAAAGGATTGGCCGGAGGTGGAGCTCATCGGCATAGCAAACAACATAGTAAAGAAAGCGTTCTCGAAAATAGAGGGCCATTTCCGAATCGGAATCACCGAGAAGGAACTGGCGAAGAAGTTCAACTCTTTGATGAGAGATTATGGCGCCGATGACCCCTCATTTGAGACAATCGTCTGCTTCGGCAAGAATGCGGCGGTGCCGCACCACGTGCCTGGCAAGACCAAGCTAGAGAAGAACAGTTTCGTGCTCATCGATGCCGGCGCAAGGTACATGGGTTATTGCTCTGATGTCACGCGCACATTCATATTCGAACCAGACAGGAAATCAGAGAAGTACAAACGCATGCTCGATATGTACAATACTGTCAAGGAGGCGCAGGCTCTTGCCCTGAAGAGTATAAAACCAGGGGTAAGATGCAATGTGCCGCACAACAAAGCGATGGACTACATCAACAAGGCACACAATGGTATCTACAATGGCAAGTTTATACACGGCTTAGGCCATTCGCTTGGCATAGACGTCCATGATGTCGGTCCGAACCTTGCGCCTGGATCCAAGGAAAAGATACAAGAGAACATGGTCTTCAGCGATGAGCCAGGTATATACATAGAGGGATTCGGTGGGGTGAGGATAGAGGACGATGTTCTTGTCACTAAGAGCGGTGGCAGGTTCATCTGAACATTGAATTGAGCTCGCTTCCGTCAACATTGAGCCTGTGCTTTGACATTATATCCCTTATCGCCTGACCCCTGTCCTTCGTTCTCTTTTTCGCTTCATCTACCAGTTTCTTCAATTCCGGCCCACTTATCCTCTCAAGCTTATTCAGCTTGATTATCTCGTTGACATCCTGGTCTTTCTCCGAAAGCACCTTGAGTATCTCGTCAACAGCCTGTTTCGTTATCTTTTTCCTATCATAGGCAGCGAACATCTCTGCCAATCTCTCATCGCCTATTGAATCCACATTAAAACCTGCCCTTCTGAGTTCTGTCAGCTTTTGCAGTAGTACATTTGCTACAAAGACCTGATCGCTTGCCGAGTCAGCAAGCATCTTGTATGTCTGAAGCCTTGTTGAAAGCATCATATGCCTTGCAAGACTCTTGTCCTTCAGCTGTCCCATAAGTGTTTTCTCTTCAGCATCGATCCTTGGTGCTGATGAATCCGCCTCCGAAAGCATCTGTTTTGTGACCACTATAGGCTTGGCATCCGTTTCCGGATACATCCTCGATCCGCCAGGCAGAGGCCTGAGGAACCTTGTCGTGTACGTGTTGTCGTTTATTACACCGCGAGTCTCTGGCGGCACTCCCACAATTGCATATTTCGCTCTCTCGATAGCAAACCTTATTGCGTTGGCAGCGCCTTCAGCGTTACCTGCTATGATTATGAATGAGTCATTGTCCTTGGCAGACAGCCTCTTCCTAACCTCACTTGTTTCCTTATCGGAGAACCCATAACCCTTCAAGTCTTCATCACTATGTATCAGTCCTCCGACACCCGCTGATTTCGCATAGTCACTTATCTCTGTGCCGAGCCTTCTCCTCGGCGCTACCTCGTGCCCAAGCAGGCCAGCAAACTTGCCAAGCCGGAAGCCAATTACCGAGCCATTTTTTCCAGCATGGTTTGAGATGAGATTTATCTTCGTGTCTTTGAATATGCCTGTGAGATCAATGGCATCGCCTACCGACGCCTTCCTCTTGGCAAGTTCGTCTCGTATATTGAGTAGTTCCTGCTGCCTCCTCACCTCATTGTCTATGTATATATCAACGTAGTCGATGTCCTGAAGACCTTTCATTTCAATCCTTGCGCCACCTTTTATCGAGACGTTGACATCCTGCCTGACAGAGCCTATACCTCTCTGCACACGTCCTGATATCCTCATCATCGTGCCTATCTGCAGCGCTATCTCCTTCGCTTCCTTAGGTGACCTTATCAGCGGCCATGTGTCAATCTCAACGAGCGGAACGCCTAGCATCTCAACATTGTATACTACTTCATGGCCGTGCGTTGCCTCAGCCCTACATGATTCCTCCTCAAGAAATATCGATGGTATTTCTACCCTGTTGCCGTTTACCATAATATAACCATCGAACGCCACCATCGCGCTCCTTTGGAATGCGCTTGGGTCACTGCCGTCCACTACGCCCTTCCTCATCGGTTGTATTTCATCCACAATCCTCATGTTGAGCGCCCTTGCAAATGAAAGAACGGTATGCATGGCTTCCTTGTTAATATCATGCGGCGGTTCCTCATCTATCTCGACCAGGCACGACCTGCCCTTTGCTACGTTATATATGAAGGTGCGCCCTCTCTGCGTCTCAAAGCCTGCAGAGACGTCTATCGTCCCTAACTCACCGGCAATCGCCCTCTGCTGCCTTGTCAGGGATCTGTTGCTTTTTTCATCCGCCTGTATTATATTGGTGGGGCAGTCACAGAACAGCTTCCTTGCGGTAGCAAGTCTTTGGTGGAGCTCAAGGCCGCACATGAACCCTATGCTCTTGTAGTAAGCATCGTCATGCATAATTACACCAGGAACTCGTCCAGCTCCGTGCGCTGGTTTATCTCGCCAACAATGTTCTTGTTGAGCAGCTCCCTTGCTTTCTTCGCATCATGATTGCCGAGCAGCCAGCCAAGCTTTATGTACGCCGTCTCAGGCAGCATGTCCTCGCAGTAAATGACACCTAGCTCGCTTATCTTCCTGAGATTGCTGTACACGTTTGTGTTCACCCTGCCGTAAAGCGTCTGGGTGGTCATGCCCACCACAATCCCTTTTTTGATTGCCTGCTCTATATGTGGGAGCCACGAGTCCTTTGCGCTTGATGGTGATACCGCAGTATGGCCCATCCCAGTCCCTTCTATTATGATACCTTTGTAACCATTCTTCACATAGAAGTCTATTACCCCCGGGTCGGAGTTCGGGTATGCGGTTACGAGCGCCACCTTGCCTTCGAAGCCTATGTTTGCCGTAGTCTTGCCCTTTCCAACCTTCTTGTACTGGCCACTGTACTTTATCTTGCCATCTGGGCTTACAAAAGCCATTGGCGCATCGTTTATCGGCCTGAATGCATCCCTTCTCGTTGAGTGCATCTTCCTCACTTTCGTTCCGCGGATGAATTGGCACTCATCATCAGAAATAGATCTGTGCATGCAGATCCCCACTTCCGCAATGTCGGACTTTGCCGCGATCTGAGCAGAGCATATGAGATTCATGAAGGCATCGCTGGATCCTCTGTCGCTACTGCGCTGCGCACCTGTAATGACGATAGGCGCATTGAGATCCTGCAGCATGAAGCTGAGCGCCGCAGCTGTGTAATGCATGGTGTCCGTGCCCATAGCTATAACTATCCCGCGCGCACCAGCATCCAGCTCGTGCACTACCTCATCGGCAATCTTCTTCCATTCATTGTAGGACATGTCCTCGCTCGCCATGCTGAACGGGTTCCTCATCGTTATCTGCGCTATCTTCGACAGTTCGGGCACGTCGTAGAAAAGTTCCTCAGGCTTGATTACTGGATGGACTCCACCAGTCTTGTAGTCTATCTTGTTGACTATGGTGCCTCCGGTAAGTATCATTGATATCTTCGGAAGCTTAGCATCTGGCTTCAGATTTGCTGTTGGGAACGTCACAGGCCCCTCAGAGTCGGCGGTCTTTGTTATCCTTGCACCTGCAAACGCAACTCCTACATTGTACCCGCTCTTCAATTTTACTATTACGGTATCGGAGCTGCCCATTTCCGTCTTTGGCATTAGTTCTCCCTCTATAGTGACGCCAGAATACTCTATCTTGATCTTGTCCCCGGTCTTTATGCCCCCCCTCTTGAGGAATGCGCTTATCTCGTTAGAGTACATCAAACCACTAGCTCCCGTAGAGCACGTTAGCCGATACTGCAATTATCTTTGTTGTCCTGTAATCGCCAACCCTTGGTTCCATTCCCGGAATAACAACCTGTTTGTATGATGGGCTTCTTCCGTTGACAGACCTTTCTGTTATCTCAGTCATTAGTGCGTTCACGCTCTTTCCCACTAATCTGCTGTTTATGCCCTTCTGGACGGACCTTACAAGCCTCGATAACATCGTGCTCCTTCTACTTACCTCCTTGTTATTTATAGACTTTAGCCTGGCCGCGCTTGTGTGCGGCCTTGCGCAGAACTTCGATATGTTAGTAACATCGGGTTTTATCTCCTCTATCAGATCCATAGTGGCATCGAAGTCGCTGAGCGATTCGAGTGGATAGCCCACGATAATATCTGTCTGTATCGCCAATCCAGGTGTCCTCTCCCTAAGCGTAGCTACCTGCTCCACGAATTCCTCCACAGTATACTTTCTTCTCATATGGCTCAGTATCCTATTACTGCCAGACTGCACAGGCAGATGCACGAACCTGTAGAACCTCTCATTTTGCATCGCATCTATGAACCTGTCAAGGTATCTGTGTAAGTGCTCTGGATTTAGCATACCTATCCTGACCTTGAAATCACCATCTATCTTTGCTATTTTCTCCATCAACGCAGCTATGTCTGTTTTTCTGTCTGCGCCGTATGCGCCGATGTCCTGCGATGTTATCTGTATCTCCCTTGCGCCTCCTTTCACACTGCGCTCTATGGCCTTGATTATCAGCTCTTCAGAGAAGCTATTCAGCGGCCCACGCGCATGCTTGGTCTCGCAGAACGAGCAGCTGCTCAGACAGCCGTCGTTCACAGGTATCCTTACTATCACAGAGTCTCTCTGCCCGAAGAAGGCAAGCTTGTCAACAGTGCCGCGCCCGTCAAACAGCACCCTCCTGTTTTCGTATGCACCTATTACAGCGTCATAGATGTGCTGGATATTGTTTGTTGTCACCCTGCTCGCGTTAGGCGCGTACTTCTCTATAGCATCCGTCCTTGATCCAACCATACACCCTGTTACTACTATCCTCTTCCCTGCATTGTGAAATTTCTTCAGCAGGTGCAGCGTCCTCTGCTCGGTCGGCTTCTTCACCGTGCAGGTGTTCAGCACCACAACATCTGAATTGTCTATGCTGTCAGATATCTGCACGTTGCTGCCTTCCAGTATGGAAGACATCAGGTCGCCGTCGGCCTGGTTGAGCGTGCATCCATAAGTTTTTATATATGCCTTCATCATATCTTGCTGTTTTACTAACAGCCAAAGTTTTAATACTATACGGGAGTCTATGCTTACGTCATGCGACAGGTGCAAAAGGGAGGTCTTCAAGTACGAGCAGTGCAACTACTGCAAGCGCAAGATCTGCTACAACTGCATGAAGAGCTCGCAGCGCAGCCCCAAGACAAGACGTTTGGTAATATGCAAGGACTGCTGGGGCATGATGCCAAGAAGGAAGGCGTTCAAGAACAGGAAAAGTACTATAGTAGTTGAAGAGGGGCAGTGAGCATCGCCAGCCAGTATGTTCACGGCTGTTTTGGTATATAAACCTTATGTGCAGTTTTAGCCCAAGCATTGGCCCATCTGTAGATTGAGCATAAGGTTGGGCGCAGCGATTAAGATGATATTCGTACCTGTGCCCAACAGCCCCACTCTCTGTAATATTCCTTTTCTGAGATATTTAAAAATACGTATAGAAATCCTCGGATTTTAATCCGAGGTCATGGTTTTATAT
>CAZCIA010000031.1:0-6076 GCA_964498845.1 Microcaldota archaeon | reverse complement strand
CGAAGATTGGCTCAGGGTTTTAAAGCTTCTCATGGTTATAATGCCGATCTGATGGGATACATGGACACGGTAAGGGACGCATTCGGGGTCTTCCTGCACCCCAAATCTGCGACGTCAAGGAGCATGAGCATAGGCGACTCCCTCAAGTTCTACTACAAGATAATGATAATACCGCTGATACTCGGCGTGATAGTCAGCTATCTCTTAGGCAGCGCCGCAGGCGTAGGCCTGACGCTTGCAGGCACGATTGTCGCATACTTCATAATACTATACCCACTCGGCATACTGGTAGATGGCGGCATATACCACATACTCATAGGCAAGCTCTTCAAGCTCTACAGAGCTGGCTATGCAAGGGTGGTGTCAGCATACACCTACGGGATAATACCGAGCATTTTCATAGCTTGGATAGCGATGCCGCTTTACAGCGCCCACGCTGCCGCAACGCCCACTTTAAGTGCGACCTACGTCGCAGGCATCGTCCTGCTCACAATATTCGGCATATGGTCGTTCATAATCATACTCTTCGCACTCTCTAACCAGCTGCAGATCAGCAAGCTGAAGGCGTTCGGCACTCTTATACTCGAAGGCGTTATAGTATCGATAATAGTATTCGCTGTGATCTTCGCCTTTGGGGCCGCGTTCCTGCCCTCGCTCACAGGCGCCTGAGCGCACGGCCATGCAATGGATACATTTAAAATACTCCTTGCAGTATATAATGTGAAGTAAGGCACAGAAGGTCGTGTTTTTATGCCAAATGAGTTAAACGACAAGCTAATCGCGGCAATCAGGGTTCGCGGCCGGGTCAATGTCAGGCACGAGATAGCCGAGACGCTCAATCGGCTCAGATTGAGGAGGGTGAATAACTGCGTGCTCATCAAGATGAACGATTCATATTCAGGAATGATAAAAGAATGCAGCAATTACATAACATATGGAGAAATAAACGAGCAGTCGCTCGGAAGGCTGATAAAGAGCTCGGACATAAAGACCGACCCGAAGGAGATACTTGAAGGAAGATACGACATGAAGGAACTCAGGAAGAGCCTGCCCTTCAGGCTGCACCCTCCAAGAAGGGGTTACAAAAGCATAAAGCGCAACGTCAAGCAGGGTGGCGCTCTCGGCTACATGGGACCTGCGATAAACGGGCTCATTCAAAGAATGGTGAAGTGATGGTGGTAAGGAAGCAGAAGCGCAACCGCAAGTACCTTGGCTCAAGAAGATGGGGCGTTGGCAACATAAAGAACGCAAGGGGCAAGGGCGACCGCGGCGGTGTCGGCCGCGCAGGTGCAAGGAAGCACAAATTCACCTACATGACTTCGAAGGCGAGGGACCAGATGCACAAGAAAGGGTTCCACCCATGGAAGCAGAGCAGGCTCAACGAAATTAACTTAATGCAGATAAGCGGCATGGCAAAGGAGAAGGGTGAAATAGAGCTGCGCAATTTCAAGGTGCTTAGCAACGGCACGCTCGCTTCTCCTATAAAAATAAAGGCAACGAAGTTCTCCAAGGTGGCTGCCGAGAAGATAAAGGCTGCGGGCGGGGAAGCGATAGTAATAGAGTAAGCCTTTTTCACTTAGGGTTTTGCATGGATTCTTTGAAGATAGCGTTCTACACCGACACGTACCTACCTGCTATTGATGGAGTAGTGACATCGATACTCAACACAAAGAAGGAGCTGGAGAGGCGTGGGCACAGCGTGTACATATTCACAAGCGGCGACAGCATATCGAAGCCTATGGTAGAGCTGGAGAAGAATGTCTATGCCGTCCACGGAGTAAAGTTCAGGAAGTACCCGCAGTACAGGCTTGCGCTGTTTCCGTTCCTGACGGCGTCGAAGCTCAACAGGATAAAGCCAGATGTAATCCATGCGCACACGCCGTTCATGATGGGCCTCTCTGGGTTAGCCATGGCTAGGATAAACCGGATCCCTATAGTAGGAACCTTCCACACATTCTTCACCCACAAGAGCGTGCTGGCGCAGTACGGCGGCTCTAGCCATATCGCGCAGCGGGTGATGATAAGGACTGCGTGGCCATATGCCAGGTTCTTCTTCAACAGGTGCAACGCGGTGATAGCCCCGAGCGAGGCAGCAAGGAAAATACTCAACAGGCATAGGGTCAATAATACGATAACAGTGCCGAATGGTGTCGACACCAGTAGGTTCAACCCCAGGAACAGCGGAGCATCGGTAAGGAAGAGGATAATGAAAGGCAAAAGGGAGAAGATAGTCCTGTATGTGGGGAGGATGAGCCTAGAAAAGAGGATCGATGTGATACTCAAGGCTGCGCGCATCATGGACAGGCGTGATGTCAGGTTCGTCTTTGCAGGCACAGGCCCAGCGACGCACCACTACCAGCACATGGCTATCGATTACGGACTGGGCGACCGGGCAAGGTTCGTCGGATTCGTGAGCCAGGAGGACCTTCCGAAGTATTACGCTGCTGCTGACCTATTCTGCACAGCATCCACCTTCGAGACGCAGGGTGTTGTGCTTCTGGAGGCGCTCGCATCAGGCAAGCCCATCGTAGGCGCCAATTACCTGGCGATAAACGAAATAATCAGGAACGGCAGGAACGGGGAAACCTTCAAGCCCGGCGATGCGAAATCATGCGCAAGGAAGATGGAGAAGGTGCTGGACAATGCAAGGTCGTACAAGGAGATAGGCGAGACGGCCGAGAAATATTCGGTGAAAAATGCCACAGATATGTTATTAAAGGTATACAAAGAGATAATCGAGAGCAACGGTTCCTCGTATTTGAATGAAGCAACGCCAAAGGCGATTCGCTGACCGGGAATGAAATCAAAGGACCAAACGACCATGCAGAAGCCAAGGGCTCCTCACCAAATGATGGCAGTGTGAACGCTGCCGGCCATGGCAGCACCCTAAACAACATGATAAAGAATTCTACGGATCAGAAGGTGCAGGAGCTCGGCAAGCAGATAGATGTGCTGAAGAAGCAACGGGCCACGCTCATGGGCAAAATGAGGGAGAGCCAGTACAGGCTCAACTACAAGAAAGCGGAGCAGGAAGCGATAGCCAAGCTGATCGAGATGGAGGAGAAGAAGAGCAAGGGCAAGAGCCGCGACGAGATGGCCAAGCTCAAGAGGATGAGGCACTCAATGGAGTTCAAAATATCAACCGAATCGCTCTCACTGGCGCAGGAGAAGAGCATGGCCAGGAGGATAAGCGAGGTCAACGCGCAGATAGAAGAAGGATTGAAGACCGAGAGGCTTGAGAGGAAGAGGGGATTAGTGAGCAAAGACATCGAAGCATACCAGAGTTCGCTCAACGATGTGATAAAGTCGATAATGGAGCTCGATGTGAAGCTTGACGAGCTCTACTCCTCGATAAGGAAGGCGCTTGGAATAAGGAGGAGGTCAGGCGCCGCGCCGAAGCAGGGGGGCGCGCCGCAGCCCAGGCCTAAACAGCAGGAGATAAACCTGGAAGACATAGTGATAATAAAGAAGAAGGACGCGAAGCCGGCCCAGCAGAAGCCAGCAGAGTGAGTGTTAATCATGAAGATTTCGTTTTACGGAGGAGCAGGAGAAGTAGGCAGGAGCTGCATAATGATAAGCACTAAGAGCACGAATGTGCTCTTCGACTGCGGTGTGAAGCTGGGTGAGAAAATAGAGTACCCGCAACTGGGTGACGACCAGCTGCGTTCCCTGGACGGTATATTCCTATCGCACGCGCACCTTGATCATGTGGGATTCCTGCCGCACATATACTCCGCTGGCTACAAGGGCGACTACTTCGGGACAAAGCCTACTGTAGATGTATCGAACGTCATGGTGAGCGACTACATACGGTTATCTAACCCGATGAGCGTCACCAAGAAGGGGCTGCAGGAGCAGGCAAGGCACTCAAAGATAGTGGAATACCACAAGGAGTTCAAGTTCAGGGACCTTACAATGAAGTTCATACCGGCTGGCCATATAATAGGAAGCTCGCTGATAGAGGTGAGCGACGGCAAGAGCAAGGTCATCTACACCGGTGACATAAACCTGACTAAGACGAGGCTGCTAGACGCGGCTGACGTGAGGGCCCTGAAGGCCGACACGCTCATAACCGAGAGCACGTATGGGGCGAAGCACGACATATTCCCCGGCGAGAGACACGTAACCAGGGAGATGCTAGAGAGCATGAAGGACACCATAAAGCGTGGAGGAAAAGTGATAGTGCCCAGCTTCGCAGTCGGCCGGGCGCAGGAGGTCCTCTTCATGCTCGACGATTACATAAACTCCGGAGTGCTGCCGAAGGTGCCCGTGTATGTTGACGGCATGATAAACAAGGTGATGAGGATTTACAGGCACAACGTGCTATCATGCAGGAAGGAGATACAGAGCATGATACTGATGAGCGATTACGACCCGTTCAAGAGCCCCAACTTCAGGCCGGTGGAGGCCAAAAGCACAAGGAACAAGATAGTGAACGAGAAAGAAGCTGCGATAATAGTCACGACGAGCGGCATGCTCACCGGAGGACCTATCATGTTCTACCTATCGAAGCTGGCGAAGGAGCAAAACAACCGTATGCTTTTGGTAGGGTACCAGGCAGTAGGGACCATGGGCAGAGCGCTTCAGGATGGTGCCAAGAGCATATTCCTTAACGGGAATGAAATGAGGATATCCATGGATGTGAATACATTCCACCTGTCGGCTCATGCAGACAGGCCGCAGTTGGAGAGCCTGCTGGGCAAGGTGAAGGGGCTTAGGAATGTATTCGTGGTGCACGGCGAGCTGTCCAAAGCAAAAGACCTAGGGGAGTATGCTGCGAAGAGGTGGAATACAAAGGTGCCCCTCATAAAGGAGTCGTTCGACGTGTAGCCCCATCTACGAATGGCGAAGGTGCACCAAAGGCATAAATAGCTGCATAGCGTAAAGTGCACTCCAATATCTGTGGGTAGAGCAATCGGAGGTGGGTCAGGATGGCAAAAAGGAAGGGTGACAAGTACTCGAAGGAGTTAGAGCAGATGCGGATGCTCAAGTCGATAAACACCATGCTAAAGAGCAGCGACATGGAAAACGCGCTGCTTTCAAACTCTGCGAAAGAATCAGAAACTATGCCAGATGCCGTGGTGGACGAGATGCTGGGCAAGATAAGCGCCGAGAGGGAGAAGGGCAGGGCGATCTTCGACGTGGAGAAGATGACCACTGAGGCGACCCAAGGTAATGTAACACATGTGAGGAGGAGCGTGCCGCCGAGGAAAGCAAGCAGGACAAGGCAAAAGCGCAAGACAATGCATGCAAAGAGGCGAGCTGCGCCGAAAAGAAGGCCCCAAAAGAAAAGGAGACGTAGATAAGCCTTAAAAACAAAGCTGCGAAACTGATTATAAATGGGCTCTTGGCTCAATGGTAGAGCGTCCGCTTTGCAAGCGGGAGGTTGCGGGTTCGATTCCCGCAGAGTCCATAAGAATCAGCTTTCGTCGGCTTATGTACTAAAATTGTACATAAACTAAACATATTTAAATCATAACCGCGTAATTGTATTTGCGATTAGATGAACGTCACAATAAGGGGCAGGATACAGCAAATCCTGGACAGCATGGTCAAGGAGGGGTACGCCAATACGAAGTCCGAGGCGATAAGGCTCGCTATACTGCAGTTCGGTGACGAGCACATTGGCGAAGAGATTATGGTAAACGAGAAGCTCGACAAGATAGACCGAGAGATAAGAGAAGGCAGACGCAAGACGCTGAGCTCTAAGGGGGCTTTAGGTGCGTATGTGAAATACGTAAAGGGATAAACACGTACAAAGCCGATTACGATCAGCAATGGGTCACATATTTCCAATCCTTGGACGCTGGAATCAGAGTCAGGGTCGCAAAGAAAATAAACAGGATCCTACAATATCCTATAAAAAGACACTTGAAGAAGAGCCTTTTTTTCGTTGGCGAAGTTGGCCAGTACAGGATTATCTACAGGGTTTTTGAAGAGAGCAATTCAGTAAGATTCTATTTTGTCGGCATGCACAAGGAATACGAGAGATGGTATAAGCAGGATTTCTGATTCCATTTCTGTACCAAAGCTATAGAAACTAACTCTTCAAACAGAAGCATTTATTATAGTTTAA
>CAZCIA010000030.1:0-6153 GCA_964498845.1 Microcaldota archaeon | reverse complement strand
TGGTATTTGATGTAGAAAATACAACGCACCTAACGTAAGATTGATGCAGAATCCATCATTCATTCTCATCTGCCTTCTTCTTCCTGTAATTGAGCTTTGAATCTTTTCCCTGCTGCTTCATGAAATCCTTGAGGCCAGTTATCCCCAAGGGCAGCGGCAGGCTGAAGCCCTTCGACTCCGTCGGAATGAAAACCATCACGTTCTTGCCAGCTAGGCTTATCTCGTACATCATGTTGAGCCCCCTGAGCTGCATTGCGAACGGATCTGTCTCGTACTTGTGCGCCGCCTCTAGCATCTTGTCAGCAGCTAGGGATTCACTCTCTGCAAGTATGACCCTTGCCTGCTTCTCCCTATCGGATGTCGCCACCCTCGCCATTGCATTCTGCAGCTCTGGCGGTATAGCTACGTCGCGTATCTCAACCGATATAGCCTCTATGCCCCAACCGGTTATCCTCTCCTCTATCAGCTGCTGTATGTCCCTCCCGATCTTGTCCCTGCCTGCAAGCATCAGGGAGAGCTCGCTCTTTCCTATGACATCACGCATCGCTGTCTGCGATGCAAGCAGCACGGAATCGTAGTACGACTGCACATTGAGTATAGCGCTCTCGGGGTTCCTCACCTGCCAGAAGAGTATGGCGTCGACGTCGACCGGCACGTTGTCCTTTGTTAGAGTGCGCTCTGCCTTGAACGCCGTGCTTATGACTCTCAGGTCTAGCCTCACGGGGGTCCTGTCTATGAGCGGCACTATCAGGTAAGGGCCTGGGCCTATCACGCCCACATACCTACCCAGGCGGAAGACAGCCATCCTGTTCCACTGGTTCAGGATCCTGAGCGATAGCGCAAGCACGATGAGCAGGATGAAGAAGAAGGCCACTCCTGTGGAAATCACATTGAATGTTAAGTAGTATGCGAGTCCGGTTATTATGATTATTACAAGGATGTCGACTGCTGCAGCTGCGCCAAACGCATAGGTCCTTGCTGTCCCCACAGCAGGCTTGCTTTCAGCCATGGTCTTCATTTATTAATCAAGCCTATTAAGGCTTTGCTATCATCATGCGTGATCTACTGGTTGCGTGTTCATTATTCCTCCCATATGCCTATGCTCCTTGCCCCTCAGCGCAGATAGGACCGCAGCAATAACCAGTATTATCGTGCATATTATGAAGACTGCGTGCATTCCCTGCACGAATGCAGTTGATATGTTCCCTGTAAGATCAGACGTGCCTAGGAATATCTGGAAGGCTACATCCCTAGTTATTGCAAGCGACGCCACGGTAACGGTGAGCACGAAGCTGCCGAGTATGCCTATGCTCGACAGCGTCCTCAGAAGACCGTTGAGCATGCCGTACGTGCCTTCGGTAGCGTTGGCCATTACCGCGCTGGTGTTGGCGGGGAAGAACATCGCATTGCCTATCCCTGCAAGCAGGGTCATAAGCACTATCAGGTAGTAATGCGTCGTGGGTGTGATTGTCATGTACGCAAAGACGGCCGCTATGGCGAAGATCAAGCCTGCCGTGGCTATACCCCTAGCACCGAACCTGTCAGACAGCCTTCCCATATACGGTCCCGTAAGCCCGCTCGCAACATAGCCTGGGATCAGAAGCAGCGCAGCGTCGAGCGGATTAAGCCCGCGCACTCCCTGAAGGTACATAATGATTATGAAGGTTATCGCTAGGAAGCCCAGGCTCTGGAAGAATGCAGCCATTATCGAGTTTGATATTATCCGACTCTTGAATACAGACATGTTTATCGTAGGGAATTTTGAATGCTTCTCCAGCATTATGAAAACAGGGAGCATTGCAAGTCCAAGGGCCACCATTGCGATGTCTGCCGCGGTGACCCCAAGCGCAGCGATCTCTGTCGCGCCAAATGTTATGAGCAGCAGCATTGCGCCCAGCGCCACTATCCCCCTAAAGTCGATCTTCTCCTGCTTCCGTTCCGCTGATCTTATGTGCTTGAGGCCCAGATAAAGCGCAACCCCCCCAATTGGCACGTTGATGTAGAATATGTATGGCCAGCCTGCGAACGTGGTGAGCACCCCTCCGAGCACTATACCGAGCACGGCGCCCAGACTCCAGCCGAACGAGAGGAAGCCGAAGGCTTTGCCCCTGTGCTGCCTTTCAAAGGTGTCGGCTATTATCGCCCCGCTGTTCGCCGATATGAACGCGCCGCCCACACCTTGCACTACCCTGGCTATTATGAGCATGTATATGTTGAACGATGCGCCGGCTAACACCGATCCTATTGTAAATACAAGGAAGCCGAGGTTGAACATCCTGCCCCTGCCGTAGATGTCGCCGACCCTGCCCAGCTGCGTGGTCATTACCGCAACGACGAGCAGGTAAGAGAGTATTATCCAGAGGCTCGTTGCCAGGTTCGTGTGGAGCGTTTTGGTTATGTCAGGTATCGCAAGGAGCACGATCGTGGTGTCGATCGAGCTCATCAGCGTGCCCACCACAACCACGGTGAGCACGCTCTTCTGCGCAGTTGTCATCTTACTCTGCTGATTGTCCATGCTAGCCGCCAAATACTCACAAGCGCAGTGTGATTGACTCCAAATTATTAATAGCCTGCTGTTGCGTTACTACCCCAGTGCAGCCCTAATTATCCTGGATTTATCCTTCATGCTGTCCACCGTCTCATCCGCTCCGGCCTTGGCAAGCTCCTCCCTGGAGTACCTGCCGGAGGCTACGCCAACCGCGCGCATGCTTATGGACTTCGCAGCTCTAATCATCTGAGGATAACTGGCCAGCACGCATGCCACTGCACCATCCTGCAGCCCAAACTCCGATACTGACCTGGCTGCCGCATTTTCAAGTATCCTGCTCAGATCTGTTTCTTTGTTGCCGTACTCGCCGAACCTGAAGCGTCCAGACAGCTCAGCCCTCTGAAGCTTGTTCTTTATGACATCCTCTATATCCCCAGTCGCGATGCCGATGAGTGCACTCTTACTATCGAACTCGTCAAGGACCTTCCTAGCACCCTCCTGCACGGTTATCGGTTCGTGGCCCACAACGTTGTAGTAGGAATAGCCAAGCTCCTCTGCGCAGCCCTCCAGCCTTGAGTTTATCTCCTCCTTTGTCACTCCGTTCTTTTCCAATATGTCAGCTATCATCAGCTGCGCCGGAACGCCTTCATAATCATCGAGCTTGAACTGCGCTTCAAGCCCGTACCTGCTCCTTATTGCTTCGAAGACATATTCCGATACGTCCCTCTGGTCCTTTACGATGGTGTTGTTCACGTCTATGAGTATTAGCTTATCGGCCATCAGATACCAGCAACTCATAAAATTACCGCGAACTAATAAATCTCTTGCGGTGAGTTTTCAGATCTGTACTACTGAAAGCAGCTTCCACAAAAGGATGGATGGATTTAAATGCTTGAGAATGGAAATAAACACGATTAAATGATGCCGAACATCGACCCTAGGGCGCTCAAGGACATGATGGCGAAGATGGGGATAAAGACTATCGATGTAAACGCGCAGAGCGTCACAATACACTGCGCTGACAAGGACATAGTGATAACAAATCCGCAGGTTACCAGGATAGAAGCACAGGGATCGGTCAGTTTTCAGGTGGTTGGGAACGTCCAGGAGAAGATGCCGCTTGCTGCAACAGAGATAACAGATGACGACATAAAGTTCGTGATGGAGAAGACCGGCGTCAACGACCCCGACAAGGTGAGGATGGCGCTGAGGGCATCCAACGGCGACATAGCAGCCGCGATACTTGCCCTCACTGAGAAGTGATTCACTCCCACGCTAAAGCAGAGGTATCCTAGGCAACGATAAAAGAGGATTGAAAACATGGAGAAAAAAAGCATCATTTTGCCAGATTGGAGACGAAGACTTTTGGAGCGGCATCTACTTACAGCGCTCATAGCACTTGAGTTAGTTCTAAGTGCCATCTTCCTTTTGATATCATACCTTACTGGCAACATTTACTTCAAAGGTGTTGGAATTGGATTGGTAATTGCTTGGGTAACAAGCGGTATAGCCTATTTATTCAAGAAGAAAATGGTGAAATAATGAACAACGGAGAACAAGCTGCAGGATTTCCTTGCGATGAGCTAATAATCACAGATCTGCTTTGTACGCGTGCGCATACGGTACATCCTTTATTGTCCTGACGTGCCCCCTCTCGATTACCTTGTTCTTTATGGCGGTGTCTACAGACTCCTTGCCGACTATGTTGGCAGATGCCATCTTCTCCGTTGATATATCGGAGAACTGATCGGCTGTTATTAGCGAACCCTTGTAGAAGTCCGAGTAGGACTTTATGTCCATCACGAGCTTTCCCTCCTCGAGCACCTTGTCTATCAGCGATTCGTCGCACATCGCGATTATCTTTCCGTTCTCGGTGTCGTGTATCTTCACGTATATCAATCGATTACCCGTACTTGTAGAACAGTATCGTAGAGAAGAGGTAGAGCACGCCGTAGGTGCTCAGCCATATCCAGCTGGCGAGGTTGTTCGTGAGGAACGAGATGAAACCGAGGGAGAGCAGTGAGGCGCCCAGCACCACCTCCGTCTTGGTGTTTGAAAGCGCATAGAAGATATTGCGCCTCGATCCACCGCTGGACCTTACGCTCTGCCAGAGCGGGCTCCTTCCAAGTATCGCCGCGATTGCGGCCTTGGCCCTAGCTATGGCGAGTGCGAAATTCAGTATGAAGACCATCGCACCCTTCTTCACGGAACCGAAGTAAATCTTTGTCAGGGCCACCGGTGCTATCATCGAGAGGACAAAGGCGACACCACCGAACAGCTCGAGGTACTTGGTCAGGTATGTCGCCTGGAAGAGCTGCTTTATCGTCATGTGCACGAATGGCAGCGTGGAGAAGGATATGAAGACGGAAAGCAGGGTGAACAGTATCAGCACTATTGAGAGGTAATTGAGCCCGAAGCCGTGACCATAGTAGTCCATCGCAGCCCACGGCGAGAGCTTCTTAGAGTCAGCCGACCTCTTCATGAAATACTTTATGAACTGTGTGTCGCCGTAGTTGTAGCGCCACTGTTGCCTAACAAGTGAGCTGTATTTCAGCATAGGCTTGCCGAGCGCATATACCCTTGGCAGGTGTATGCTCTTGAAGTTATGCAGGTCGCACTCCAGGCTGAAGAAGGTGTCCTCTATCACGTATTTCGGGAAGCCGCCAACATGCTCTAGGGCGGACCTTCTTATAACGCCGCAAGAGCCTGCAAACAGGGCTGTGTTGTTAAGGGCACGGTGCGGCTGTATGAACTTGAAGAAGAATGCGTCGAAGAGGTCAACAGCATCAGAGAAGAATGAACCCCTCTCTGATCTTTTCTCTGTCTGCACGTACGCCATCTCACCATCGCTGAAGTATGGAAGCGTGTCCCTGAGGAAGTTCCTGTCCACAAGGCGCTCGTCAGCGTCCACGATGGCTATGAACTCCTCCTTGCAACGCTTGAGCATGCTGTTCAGCGCGCCCGCCTTGTAGCCGGTCCTGTCGTCGCGGTGCATGAATACTATATTATTGGATGCGCAGAATTTTCTGAGTTCGGACACTGTACTTGCGACCGTTGAATCATCAAGAAGGTAGAATCGCATCTTCCTTCTCGGGTAGTCAAGCTTGAAGAGCAGCTTCATGTTTCTCTTCACCATCTCCGGATTTTCGTTGAAGACAGGAACAGCTACTGCCACGGTGGGTAGTCTCCCCAGGGGCTTGAGTCCCCTTGTCACCTCGTCAAGGTGCACGTCGTAGAAGTAGGACCTGAAGTATGATATCGATGCGTAGATGTTGAAGAAGCCAGCGAAGAGCGACAATGAAAGGAAAGCAACCGCGAGGAAGAAGGTGTATGATGAGTTCGCCTCTATGAACATGTAGCCGGAGAATATGACGCTGGCTATCGAAAGGAGCGTGAATATGGATACGGTAGCGAGCCTTATAGCCACGCCCCTAGTGCTGTATTTGCTTAGCATTGCACCAACATTTAAGCGAAAAGAAAGGATAAAAGGTATAACCTATTGTCTCTTAAATAACTACTGTTTTATTATTGGATAGTGCCGGGGTGGCAGAATCTGGTATCGCGCTGGTCTCGAGCTTTTAGGGCATCGAGAGCTGATCTATGATGCGAAAACGAGCGAACCAGTGCCCTTCGGGGCTTTAGGGTTCAAATCCCTACCCCGGCGT
>CAZCIA010000029.1:0-6219 GCA_964498845.1 Microcaldota archaeon | reverse complement strand
GCCTAACGCTCCCTCCACACGGTAACGTACTTGGCAAGCAGGAATAGGATTATCGTCTCTGCTATAAGTATATAGAACATGTACCAGAGCGTAGGTGCCAGTCCGAAGAAACCCTGCTCCAGCACGGCTGCCGGCGTTGTCGGAGATATTGCAAGCGCGAGCAGAATAGAATGCGGCAGAATCTGGTATGGGTAAAAAGTTGGAGGGAAGATCATCATCACAAGTGACAGCATACCTGTTATCGCCCAGACGAACCGCTGGTGCCTCACAAGGCTAGTTAGCACAAAGCCGAGAGACGCGGTGGAAAGCAGGACTAGCGCCGCAACAATCAGCGTCATGACAAAGGCATACGGGGTGAGTATGTGGAATATGATATCAAGTATGAAATAGAGCACGATGCTGGGTATGGACCAGAAGAAGTCAGCGAACATAACGCCGAACATGTAGTCCATTGGCGATGTCCTCGTCGTGACTATCAGGTCCTTGAACATATACTCGAACTTGAACATGCCGAGGTCTGCCATCGTGAAGATGCCGTTCGTCGCTACGATCGCGATGAGCCCTCCCGCGAGCGCGTACGGGAGCAGGGTCCCTTCTGATAGCACCCCTACTACGAAAAGCAGCGAGAGTGGGAAGCCCATTTCAGTGACCATATAGAGCCAGTTGGACCTGAGCGCCGCTGCACCCGTAAGCCATGCATGCGCGCTTATGAACCTAGGATTCAAGATTAACACCACGTTTTATGAAAAGATCATCAAGGGTTACAGGCTTTATTACATCATCCTGCCCTACCAGGGATTTGGCCATGCCCCTCTTCACATAAGAAATCCAGGTGTTGCCCACCTTGTAGGAAGCGTGGGTCCTTTTTTGACTCTCCACCCTGACCAGGCCGTTGAACGGCTTCAGCAGCTGGTTCACCGTTCCATTGGCGAATATCTTGCCTGCCTCTATCATTAGCACCTCATCCGAAAGCGCCTGCGCCTCATCCATATAGTGCGTTGTGAGTATCACCTGGCCCTTTATCGCCCTTATGGCCGACCAGACCTCAACTCTCGAGAATGGGTCCAGACCTGTTGTCGGTTCATCAAGGAATATTATGTCCGCATCTGATGCGATAGCCATAGCAACGAACACCTTCCTTTTCATCCCTCCGGAGAGCTCGTAAGCTATCTTGTACATTGCATCTCCAAGCCCTACTGCGCGAAGCGCTTTAGCCGCTGCAGCGCCCGCCTTCTTGCGCCCTATGCCCCTAGCTGCAAGGTAGAGCTTCACGCAGTCTATCGCCGGCATGTAGTCCACAGGCTTCGCTTCCTGCGGTATGCTAACGGCAACCCTCCTTATCTGGTCAGCATCATCAACCACATCAAGTCCGTTTATTGTAGCGGTGCCTGATGTTGGCATTATCTGCGTTGAGAGTATCTTCATAAGCGTGGTCTTGCCGGCGCCGTTCCTGCCTATTATGGCGCTTATCTTCTTGTCGAGCTTGAAGCTGACGTTGTTCAACGCGATGGTGCCGTCACGGTAGCGCTTTTTGAGCGCTTTAGCTTCTATCATTTTAACCAGGAAGATACGCATTTTCTTTTTATTAACCCGTTGTGGGATTAAGCCAGCCTCTTTATTATGTGGTAACCGAACTGGGTCCTCACAACTGGCGATATCTGGCCGACTTCCAACGTGAAGGCCGCCTGCTCGAATTCCCGCACCATCTCGCCATGGCCGAAGAAGCCTAAGTCCCCGCCCCTCTTCCTTGTGCCATCGGTGGAATACTGCTCGGCGAGCTTTGCGAAGCTTTCGCCCTTTGTTATCCTGTCATGTATTTCATTCGCAAGTGACTGCTTTTCCACCAGTATATGCGCACACCTTATCTTGTCTGCCATGCGATCACTATTTTGCATAATGTTTCGCGTATCCCCCTATCCACGGTATCACTATATCTTGGCCTGCGTACGCGATCACCCCGACTATAATTCCGAGCACCCACAACGCAAGCCCAACGAAGTTCACGTATGGTATGAAAGCCAGGATGAATATCATTATGCCGAGGAATATTGACTGAAGGGCGTGAAACTTGACGCGCTTGTTGCGCTGGCCCTCAGTAACGTAGACTATTATCCCAGACAGCCAGATGAAAAGATACGCGAGTATATAGACTACCCTATCAGTATCGCTCTGTTTAGCCATCCCCATCAATCCAATAGAGTAGGCAAAGTCTAAAAGGATATCGAAGATGTTAGGTCAAGATACACGGTCCTTGATGCCCTCGCTCCCTCCCTTGAGGCTGTATCCTTTTATCCCTCTTACAGAGAGCTCCTTGACGAGGTCATAGGACGTGTTGCCATGCTCGCAGACGAATATGGGCCGCTCGTACCTCTTTAGCTCTTCCGGATACTCCTTCTCGTCAAGTATGAGCTTGAACGGGCTCTCGTCAATGACCTTGCTCTTGTCTATCCCCAGAAGGCTTGCAAGCGGCGTTGTTGTCCAGCCGCCTATCCAGACGAATATCGATTTGCCGGAGTTGACAAGCTCTAGCGCCGCAGCGAGCTCTATCTCGTCATCGTTTTTATAGTCCATTTGAACAGTCACAGGCTAGATATTATCTCGTCGGTCTTCCTTACCCTTCCAATCCTCTTGAGCGCCACGTTTATCGCCATGTTGTGCATATCTGCCGACATGGACGACATCGCATCCTCAGCGAATATCTGGTTGAAGCCATATTCGTATGCAAACCTAGCTGTGCTCTCCACTCCGTGATTTGTTGATATACCGGAGAGCACTATGGTACGTATGCCCCTCCTTCTTAGCTGGAGCTCAAGGTCTGTCCCATAGAAGGCGCCCCACTGCTTCTTCGTTATCACTATATCCTTCTCCTTCGGCCCCAATTCAGGAACGATGTCTGCCCAGTCCTTCGGCATCTGCGCCCCTCCCCAGCCTTGGTCATCGGCTATGACATTCAATCGTTCCCCCTCGTTAGCGACCACGTGCACGAGGAACACAGGCATGCCATTCTTCCTGAATGCATCTGCAAGCCTTGACGCGTTGTCAATCACTTCCTTCGCGCTGTACGGCGCAAGCTGCCTGTCCATCGAAGCTATGCCTTTCTGCAGGTCTATCACTACCAGAGCCGTTGTCTTTTTGTCTATGTCCAGCCCCATGAAATCATTTCCTTCCCTGTTCAACTTGATAATTATTTAGCTTTATTGCACGGCTGTAGAGCTGCGCGAACCTTGAATCTGCTTCCTTGAAGTTTATCTTGGTTATGTGCTCGCTCCTCGTGTTTATTATGTTGAACGGCGGCACCTTGTATGCTATCCTGTCATCCATGAGTATGCGCTCGTGCTGCTCCACAGTGTCCTTTGCGTCCATCAGCCTTACATCAAGCTCTATGCCGGCGCCTGTCAGCTCAGTCCTGAAATCGTTTATCTCCTGCGGGAAGCTGGCCCCAAGCATCTCCCTTGAGGTGAGTATCGTTATCTTTGTGAAGTTGCCGATGTCCTTGTTGATGAGCCTGTAGAAATTCTGCAGTGCGGTCGAATTGAAATGCTTGTCTACCACGCGCACATGGCCTGCCATGTTGGAGAAGAGCTGCTCCTGCATTGACATTATGTTTGAGAACGGCCTCGACGGATCAATCGCCATTGCCATCTTACCCCTAGAGGGCATGTAGCGCTGCCTCGTCCTTATCACGTATTCTATGTAGGCGATGCTGCCGATCGATATTATGAAGCCGAAGTATGGAAGGAGTTCGTACATGCTGTTGTACCCTAAAGGTATGCTTGACGATGAGAGGAAGAAGAGGAGTATGAAGACAACGCTGAGTATGGCGCCCATGAAGGTGTATTTGCTTGTTGACTTCGATGGAAGCTCCCTCCTGCTGAGTAGCAGTATGAAGGATGAAGCCCCGGCGGCTAGCGCAACCACGAACGCAACAAACGATTCGAGGATTCCCTGCCCTATTCCTGAGTTGCCTAGCACTAGCGAGGCTACCGCGCTGGTCACCGACTTGTTGTACGCGAGGCTCTGCGTTGCTGCGCCCACGCCCACGCCATAAAGGAGCGACAGTTTATACACCAAATAAATGGAGCCGAAGATGAGCATGAGCGAGCCTATGCTGAGTATGACATAGGCAAGGCCAACATTCCTCTTGATAGATCCGCTTTCCTCCACAATACAGATTCGCAAAGAAGTTATTTAATTGTGCCATGCAGAAGCAAGGTTTAATAACTTGGAAGCCGTAATATTGTCGAGGAACATGGATGAGATAAGGCTCTGGAAGGAAAGCGGCTGGTACATAGCAAGCATACCTGCATTGGGCATAACCGACCAGGGCGAGACGCTCGATGAGCTGAGGAAAGAGCTAAAGGAGGCGGTAGAGCTTTCCGTAGAAAGCATACTGGAGGATGGGAGAAAGGCGAGGCGTCCTAAATACAGGGAGACAAGGGAATTCTTCGTTACATCCATACTTAACAGAGTAGATGGGATAATAGCAAAGAAGTTTGGCAAAGCAATACTTGCAAAGGCGTAATTCGAATTTTGGTGCTGAATGCAACACACCGCCGGTGTAGAATGATACGATGCCGTATCTGGTGATAAAGGACTACACGCTCTTGATTATACTCGTTAAGCACTATGGCTTTGTTGTTGTCAGGCAGAAAGGTAGCCACGTAAGGCTGAGCGATGGAGAGCACAAAATAACTATAGCTGTGCACAACAGGGAGCTCAAGCAAGGAACGCCTAATTCCATACTGAGACAGGCATGAATAGAAAAAGAAGAGGTCAAGAAGTACCTCTAAAAGAAGGAAACCTTTTATAAATTCCCTGAAATACTCTAACATGGCGAAACCAGACTGGCTCGCAATAAAGCCTGCTTCAACGGAGAAGTACTCTGATATAAAGAACAGGGTGAAGGAGCTCGGCCTCCACACCGTGTGCGTGGAGGCGCACTGTCCCAATATGGCAGAGTGCTGGAGCTCGGGCACCGCGACGTTCATGGTCCTGGGTGATATATGCACAAGGGGGTGCCACTTCTGCGCGGTGCGCAAGAGCCAGAATGGCATAAGCGTAGATATGATGGAGCCGGAGAAGCTAGCGGAAGCGATAAAGGAGTGGAAGCTCGATTATGCTGTCATAACATCGGTGTGCAGGGACGACCTCGAAGACCAGGGATCGTCGCACTTCGCTGAATGCATAAGGGCGATAAAGAGGGACGCGCCCTCGACGCTTGTAGAGGTGCTGATACCTGATTTCAGGAACGATATTGGTGCGCTGAAGAGAATAGTGGATGCAAAGCCTGACGTCATCAGCCATAATATAGAGACTGTGAGAAGATTGAGCCCAAGCGTGAGGGATAGGCGGGCATCATATGAAAACTCATTGTCAGTGCTAAGCAACGTGAAGCTGCTTGACAGGAGCATCTACACCAAATCTGCGATGATGCTCGGCATGGGCGAGACAGATAATGAGATAATAGAAGCGATGCGCGACCTGAGGGAGCACAATGTCGACTTCCTCGCGATAGGGCAGTATCTTAGGCCGATCACGAACGGATTCTATGCAGAGGTTAAGGAGTACGTCACTCCAGAAAGGTTCGAAGTGCTAAGGAAAAGGGCGATAGAGCTAGGCTTCAGGTACTGCGCGGCAGGTCCATTTGTAAGGAGCTCATACAAAGCGGGAGAGCACTTCATAAAGGCCATGATAAAGGAGAAGGCTTAGTTACTTCTTGTACTGGTAATAGCTGACTACTTTGCCGAACTTGCTGTCTATCCTCTTTGCCAGGTGGTCGACCGCGTCTTCCGGCTCATTATCTTTGGAGAACCTTGCCTTGACTATATAGCCGAAATCGCCATCCGTGAGGAAGACTTCTTGCACAGGCTTCAGGGAGAGCAGCTTCTCTGCAAGAGAACTGGCATCTGCATTCTCCCTGGGAGAGATGAGATAAAATCGGTGGAGAGAGCTGTTCTTCCTTTTGGAATGTGGCTTCATTCAATCCCTAGATCCTTCAGCTTTATCAGCTTTATAGAAAGGTCGTGGGGTTGTGGGGAATCGGTGGGGTTTGGGACCATGAAAAAGAGCCATTGTAGGGTTATTCGGATGTTCTTGGTGGATCCGTCTTTTGTTATTGGGTAGAGGAACGAATCCTTATATGTAACAAGGCGATGAGAGTTAGGCTCCGGTGTCTGTTGATTAGAGTTCCGTGGTCTCATTAAACCCCACCACATAATA
>CAZCIA010000028.1:0-6566 GCA_964498845.1 Microcaldota archaeon | reverse complement strand
CTTTAGCCCGAGGAGTTTCACCATTTCCTGAACTCCTGGAAGATGTAGTCAAGCCTTGAATGGTCCCTTGACATGAATCCAGCTATGCTGTCCTGTTCTTTCTTAGAATAAGTGTTCTTTGCACGTTTCCATATGCCCCATGCAACTACGAACTTTATTATCTGGGGTTTCTTTGATGGGTTCATCGCCGGGGCTATAATAGCTCTGGTCTACAACTGGGCAACTGCGCAAAGAAAAGGCGCAGATAAATTGATTATGCTCCCTTTATTGCCGCCTTGATCTTGGCCATCGTTGCAGCGTCTATGTCCTGCATGCCATGCGCCTGCCTTGCGTGTTCGGCTATCTTCGGCATCAGCTCCTTTTCTGTCTCCGCCCGCGCTTCAAAGCCACACGACAATCCTATGTCCCTGCATGCGAATCTTTTCGCCATTTCATCACTGCATATCTATTGTATTTAATATATAAAAACATTACCTCCTCTTTAAGCACTATTTACACACAGGAATCTGTCATGTTCCGTATCCTAGCCAGTTGGTCCTCCTCTGTATTGACGAACGCACACCAGCAGGCCATGCCCTCCCTGCCAATGCAGTCAAAACCCTTCCCGCATAGCCTGCACTTTAGTCTCAAGCAACCGGTATCTACTACAGTAATGTTCATAAAAATCTTTCCGTGGATATAAGTCTATGAACGGAATATCAGAGGACGGGATAAAAGAGAGGGCCCTCACCTCTCACAAGAAAAGAAATGGCAAGATAGAGATAGCCGGCAAGGTCGCAATAAAGGACACCAAGGATCTCTCGCTGTATTATACACCAGGTGTGGCTGCTGTAAGTGCCGTGATAGGGGAAAATGCCGATCTATCATATGAGTATACGAACAGGGCCAATACTATAGCGATAATAAGTGATGGTACACGCGTCTTAGGGCTAGGGAAACTTGGCCCAGAGGCGGAGATGCCGATATTGGAAGGCAAATCTCTCCTATTCAAGAAGTTTGGCGGCGTAGATGCGATACCGATATGCGTCGGGTCAAAGGACGAAGATGAGATAGTCAGATTTGTGGAGATGATACAGCCGTCAGTAGCTGCAATCAACATAGAGGACATAGAGGCTCCAAAGGTCTTCAGCATAACCAGGAAACTGGAGCAAAAGCTCGGCCTTCCAGTGTTTCATGACGATAGGAGGGGTACGGCAATAGTAGTGAGGGCCGCGCTCATAAACGCGCTCGCTGTCATAGGGAAAAAGATAAGCGATGTAAAAATTGTCATAAACGGAGCCGGGTCAGCGGGTTTGGGTATCGCAGAGATCCTTTTGGCATCGAAAGCCAAGGATATAATCATATGCGATACGCACGGCGCTATATATGAGGGAAGGCAAGACAACATGAACGAGTTCAAGGAGCAGGCTGCGAAGATGACTAACAGAAGCATGATGAAGGGAAGCTTGGCAGACACAGTTAACGGTGCCGATGTTCTTATTGGAGTTTCTAATCCTGGCGCGTTCACAAAGGAGATAATCCAATCGATGGCTAAGGATTCTATAGTGTTCGCTCTAGCCAATCCTGCGTCAGAGATAGATTATTATGAAGCCAAGGAAGCGGGAGCGACCATAGTGGCGACTGGAAGGAGCGACATGCCCAACCAGGTAAACAACCACCTTGCATTCCCTGGCTTCTTTAGGGGCATGCTGTCAGCACGCGCATCCAAGGTTACAGACGAGATGATAATAGCCGCAAGCGATGCGATAGCATCAGCCGTGAAGAGAAAGCAGCGCTCCCCAGACTTCATCATCCCAAAGTTTGGGGATGTAAAGGAATATACATCAATGGCTGTCAGGGTGGCCACACGCGTGGCAGAAGCTGCTGTAAGGTCTGGAGTGGCAAAAGCCCATGTTGACAAGAATGCTGTAAGGGATGAAACGAAAAGGATGCTGTCCAGATACGGCAAAGAGGAGCGAAACATCGACAGGTTGAATAAAAGATACGGATGATATGATATAACTAATGAGAAATGATACCATGCAATACAGGATGGAATCTGATGTACTCGGCAAGGTAAAAGTGCCAAAGGACGCCTATTACGGCTCAGAGACCCAACGGGTAGTCAACAACTTCAAGATATCTGGAGAGCGGATAAACTGGCGGATGATTGAATCCTATGTCGTGATAAAAAAGGCAGCAGCCATCTCTAATATGCGCATTGGAAAACTAGACAGGAAGATAGGCAATGCCATAATAATGGCGTGCAATGAGGTCCTTTCAGGGAAATTCTCAGACCAGTTTGTTACAGATGTTTTTCAGGCGGGTGCCGGCACCAACATCAACATGAATGTTAATGAGGTGCTGGCTAACAGGGCAATCACAATCTTGAAGGGCAAGAAAGGGGACTACAGCATAGTCCATCCTAATGACCACGTCAATATGAGCCAATCTACGAATGATACATTCCCTTCCGCCATGCAGATATCATGCTATCTTGAAGTGCGAGAGAAGCTGATGCCCGCGCTAAAAGTATTGCAGAAAGAGATATCAAAGAAGTCAAAAGAGTTCTCAAAGGTGATAAAGGTTGGAAGGACACACCTGCAGGACGCCGTCCCGATGACCCTTGGCCAGGAATTTCACGGCTATTCCGGTTCAATCATATATGCAGCAAATGGCCTAAGCGATGTAAGCGAACTCCTACTTGAGCTCCCACTTGGCGGCACCGCGGTGGGAACCGGGCTCAATGCAAATAGAAAGTATGCAGATATAGCTGTAAAGGAGATAGAAAGGATGACCAGGGCGAAGGTCTTTTTAACGGACAATACCTTCAAGATAATGCAGGGGCAGCAATGCATCCTCGCGCTAAATGATGTGCTGAAGGAGATAGCGATAGTCACGTCAAAAATAGCGAATGACCTTAGGCTCATGACGTCTGGCCCTCGTGCGGGAATAGGCGAGATCGTGCTTCCCGCAATCCTGCCAGGATCCTCGATAATGCCTGGCAAGATAAACCCGAGCATAGCCGAGATGATGAACATGGTCAGCTTTGAGGTGATAGGCCTGTCGCACGCCACTGACATAGCCATGGAATCAGGCCAGCTAGAGCTCAACGTATTCACGCCTCTTATAGCATACAACATGCTTTTCTCAATTAACATACTAGCAAACGCCATCAACACCTTCTCAAGCAGGTGCATATCAGGGATAAAGCCGAACAGGAGGGAGATAGAGAGGTATCTAAGGATGGACCTGTCTACTGTAACAGCGCTAACGCCATACATAGGCTATGCGAAGGCAGCCGATATAGCAAGGAAAGCATACCTGGATGGCAAGAGCCTGAAGGAGGTCTGCCTCGAGATGAAGATATTGGACAGAAAGACACTTGATAGGCTGCTCGATCCCAAATCGCAGGTATGAGCTTGCAGTCGGAAAATAGCCTAAATATTCCCCTATCCGAGCAATTTGCATATATTTTTATGCCTTTACGACAGAATAGATGTGCTATTACTGTGTGGTCCTATGTTTGACATAAAGATAGATGATGCTAGGTACTGGAAGAGCTGCGTGGATTCGATAGTTAGCCTTGTCGACGAGGGTGCATTCAGCATATCTAAGGAGGGGATTGCCCTGAAGGCGATGGACCCCTCAGGGATAAGCATGGTATCATTCTTCATACCAAGCAAGGCATTCTCCAAATATGAAGTGGAGAAGCCCGCAATGATAGGAATAAACCTCGAAAACCTAAGTAAGATACTTGCTACTGCAAGGAACGGAGAGCAGCTTACCATGAAGGACGCCAGCAACAAGCTTGCTATAGAGTTCATAGGGGATAGCAGCCGTAGGAGATACAGGCTTCCAGTGATAGACATAAAGAAGGAAGCGGACAAGGAGCCAAAGATAGAGTTTGAGTCCACCATAGAGGTCAAAAGCGATCCGTTCAGAGAGGTCCTAAAGGACGCCACGCTACTGTCCTCGCTTATAGGATTCAAGACCGAGAAGGATATGTTCAGGATATCCGCAAAAGGCGATGCCGCAGAGCTTGAGGAGGAACACAGCAACAACACCGACTTCGTTAAAAAGCTTAACGTAAACAAGGCATCATCTGCAACGTTCAATCTCGAATATCTTGACAGGATGGTGAGGGCATGCCCCTCTGGCAATTCGATAGACCTGTCACTCAAGACTGAGGAGCCGGCCATGATAAACTACAAAATAGGCGACGCTACAGTTGCTTACTTCTTGGCCCCTTACATGGAAACGTGACAGAATGAAATTTCTGATATTCGTACCTCCTAACGATTTCCGCGATGAATCGTTATCAACCATAAGGATGTTCTTCGACAGGTGGAACGTTGGCTACCAAATAACGAGCTACTCCACCAAAGAGTGCACCGGCATGCACGGTGCGTCATGCATGCCAGACATAAACGCAAATAGGGTTGACATATCAGGCTACGATGGTATAATATTTATTGATGGTGCAGGTGTAGATTCCTATAAGCTTTCAGAGTTCAGGCCTCTCCTCGATATGGTGCTTAAGTTCAACAACGGAAATAAGTATATAGGTGCGGTTGGCAATTCGGTAAAGGTGCTGGCGAAGGCGAACATAATAAAGGGAAAGAAGATGGCTGTGCCCGAAGATGAGAACGTCAAGAAGGTTGTCCAGCTCTTCCATGGTGTAATGTCCGACAAGAACATGGAGATAGACGGCAACATCATAACGGTAAAGGATGCGAATGCGCTAGAGGAATCACTTAACCCGATTCTGGAGCGCCTAGGAGTTAAATAACAAATGTGCATGAATGCCAATACTGTACAACACCGTCGTTGGCATAGGAGAACTCATTTACATATTCGCTATAACTATAGCGATGGATTCGCTTGTAAAACATAAACGAATCTCAAATGGCACAGCAAGGAAGGTAATACATCTCTGGATGGGCGGGTTAATTGTATTCTGGTTCCTTTTCAGCAGCCAGTACGCCCAGCTTATTTTTTCGATACCTGTATTGGTATTCATAATTGTGATGCTGTCCGCTATGTTCAACCGCGGCCCGCACGTGCCAAAGGTGCTCCAGTTTGCCAGGGCAGAAAATTCCAAAGATGTTGCATACGGTCCTCTTATTTTCATGGTAATATTCATATTCTTCACCATCTTTGCGTTCAGGAGCGTGGCCGGTGTGGCCGCACTGTGCGCAGTTGTATTCGGCGATGGCGTAGCGCCGATAGCAGGCAAGTACGCATGCGTGCACTATGCCAACGGAAGGAAGAGCGTTGAGGGCAGCATAGGTTTCTTCATGGCGAGCCTGATCAGCATCTTCATTTTTACAGTAATACTTATTCCAGGCAGCTTTACAATTCAGGTATCAAGGATTGCAGTGCTCGCCTCCATAATAGGCGCGATAACCGAAGGTGTGACTCCAGGGAAGTTCGACAACCTTACTGTTCCCCTTCTTGTATGGTTCATCTTCCTGTTCGTTTGAGCATTCGCAGATCGAAAAAGCCGAACCAAAGAAGTACTATGCCTACAAATTCAGAATAGTATAGCAGCGCAGGCAGCGCCACTATGTAAAGCGTGCCAGCAACAGAGACTATTATCACACCGGCTATTATCGAGAGCATCTTTGGGCTCCTCGTTTTCACATATGTCAGCAGCGCAACCACAACAAGCACAACTGCAGCCGGGAAGGTCACCAGTAGCGACGCTATGGTAGCATATGTTGATGTTGGCTTGAACGCCACACCAGCACTGCTCAGTATGTTAGCCGCAGGGAATGCAACTACAGAATAGAAAAGGAAAATAGTAGAGGCAACGCAGCACAGATAATATACCATTTTTATCCTGCCAGATTTTATCAGCTGCATAGACCCAAGAGCCAGGAATTGGACAAGCAGCGCCACTACCACTATATATAAATTTGCAAGCCACCCGTTGTATATGTAATATGCAAATAGGATCTCAAGGAGCACCCCCACTGCAAACAACCATAAGCCAATGCTCCAGAACAGTAGAGCACGCATCTTCTTTATCATATACTCTCTAGTGATGAAAAATGAAAGCAGCAATGTCAGTGCAAGTATCACGATTGTTGAAACCTGCACCAAACCACGCGCCGTTATCAATATCCCACCGCATTATCAGATTTCTTCAGGTATGTTATGTAGATGAAGTAAGACAGTGCAATTACTAAAAACAATCCCCCTATGAGCGTTACCGCTAAGGTATACTTTCCAGTAACTGCATTGACAAGGTAGCTCTGCGAACTGACCACGCCGCCGAACCAATAGGGATATACCAGCACGCCGAAATACACCACGGCCCAGAACAGCCACACAAGCACTGCATATCTCGCTATTCTGTTCTTTTTCGCACCAAGGTACATCACCACTACTAGAAATACGATAGTAAGTATAAGTAGCGGCCAGTAAGCAATTACGTTCTTTACCTCATAACTAGCATTGAGATACAATGCAGCAAGAATCAGCAATATCGCCAATATGATACACACATATCCGAGCTTCCTGAATCTGTCTATACTGAAAAAGACCGATACGGTGAAGATGCCTATCAGCGCGGCAGCAAC
>CAZCIA010000027.1:0-6598 GCA_964498845.1 Microcaldota archaeon | reverse complement strand
TATCGCTGCGGTTCGCTTTCATCCTACCGCTAAAGCGTGTGGGATTTCCCGCTCATGTTGTTAAAAGGCGGTTTACTACATTGTCAAACCGGTCTTTCAGGTCCTTATACTTAAGCACAGGAACCTCTCCAGAATCACTGCTGCCATTGAATCTTGTGTCGTTTTTTATGCAGCCCAGCAGCTCAGTTCCAAGCCTGCCCGCCGCCTCCATCGTGCTTGCGCTCGGTTTCTCACCAGACATGTTCTCCACGATTCCGAGTATATGGGTGCCAAGGCGCTTTGCCATAAGACCAGACCTCACCGAATTTACACCTGCTATCCTCTGCGGCGTTGTGACTATAATAAATCCATCAAGGTTTAGCAACTGCATCGTCGTCAAAGGAACCTCGCTGGTGCCAGGGGGCATATCAATTATCAGGTAATCCAGCTCATCCCAATCAGTATGCTCCAGGAAGTCGCTCACCATCTTGGATATGAGGGGGCCACGCCATATTATCGGCTTCCTTACCTCGTCTACAAGCATCGCAGTTGATGCCACCTTCACGCCCTCCTTTACAGGTGGCTTCAGCGGAGCGTGAGGATCCATCTTCTCATCCATGCCAAGGAACATGGTCACGTTAGGGCAGTCTATATCGGCGTCTAGCAGCCCCACCTTCAGTCCTCTTGATGATAATGTATAAGCGAGGTTTATCGCTACTGTGGTTTTTCCAACGCCGCCCTTTGCGCTGTACACCCCTATCTTGTGCTTTATCCTTGACAGGTTCTCCTTCACACGCTGCTTCTGCTGGATTACCCTTGCAAAGCTTGGATGGGCCCCCTTTGGCAGCTCATTTTCACCCTCCATGATTGGATTACGCGGAGCAAAGCTAAAAACACGAACGATTAGTGCCGCAAATCGAGGGATATCTAGTAGTCTTAAATAACTTTGCAAACATAATAACCCCAGTAACAACTAGTTTTGCTAGTTTTTAGTACCAAGAAAGTGATAGAATGAAAATAAGTGAACTGAGAGCAGGAGCCAGCAATGTCACCATTACTGCAAAGGTGACGCAGAAGGACGAGCCCAGAGAGGTCGTCACGAAGTATGGGAAGAGGCTTAACGTGGCCAACATAACGCTTCAGGACGACTCGGGGAGCATAGCCATGTCGCTATGGGGAGACTCCATAACTGAGGTCGACCTCGGCGACACGATAGAGGTATCTAATGCATATGTGAACGAGTTCAGGGGATCGCCGCAGCTGTCGACAGGCAAGTTCGGCAAGATAAAGGTCATAGAGAAGGGCGACGGCTCTGAAGCAACGCCATCTGATACGTCAGACTCTCCTGAAGAAGGCTCGGATGAAGAGGCATAATCACCCTCTTTTTCCTCTCTTGAATTCAGACGCAGACGGATTCCAATACCTTAGCGTGTAGAAGAAGAAGATAGCACCAAGTATCACGCTGAACCACAAGTCTGCAAGTCTGCTCATTATAGTCACAGCGGATGCAGTGCTGGCGTCAAGCTTGAAGACGCTGCCCACAAGCGCCACCAGTGCGCCGTCAGTCACCCCGATACTGCCAGGTACCGCTGTTACCATCCCGATTACCGTAGATGAAGAGTAGACGAAGACCGATCCAGGGAGCGACGGCGTCATCCCTAACGCCATCAACGAGAAGAAGAGCGTCAATGAGTTCAGGAAAGCCGCCGGAAGCGTAACAAAAAGCGATATGGCATACACCTTCGGCGTGTTAAGCTTGCTCTGCGACGCAAAGTACTCCTCACCGTATGGCGTGAATGTTTTCATGAACTTGCTCTTCCTCAATGCGTTCTTTATGAGGTTGTAAAGCCAGCCGTTGAGTATGAAAAGGAAGGGAATGAGCAGGACTATGTCGATTATGGCGATGTATGTTATGTATATGTGGAAGTAAATTGCTGCAAGTATAGCAAGCGCAGCGAAGCCTATAAAGTCGGTGAATATGTCCATCGTGACAATCGGTACTATGTTCACGAACCTTATCTTCGTTATCCTGTTCAGCGTATAGGCAGCCACCACCCTGCCGACGTTGCCAGGTGTTATGTTCATCGAATATAGCGAGAAATAGACAGACAGGGTCTTCTTTATCGGCACCTTTAGTCCGACTACCTTCAGGAAATAATTCCACTTGACGAACCTGAGTAGCAGTGCTGCAAACACCGATATGAATGCGAACGCGTATATGTCGAGCTTTGCGTGCGATATCACACCGAGCACATTCGTAAAGCCACCGAATATCGCTATGCCGGCGAAGACTGCTATGCTTGCTGCGAAGCCTATTCCTACGAATACAGATATCCGGCGCACAAGCCTGAGGTAGCTCGCTTTGTCAAGCTTCGTCTGGTGGGTGATGCTGTACCAGAACGATTTTTTGTTTGCCATCAGATCAGTTCCTTATCGTTGCCTCGAACCTCTGTTCGTACTCGGATGCGATCCTGTCCCAGTCGTGCTCCTTTATCATCAGCTTCTTGCCATCTGATGCAAGTCGCCTCGCCTTCCTTCCATCGTCAAGGATCTTGCGCACCCCTTCCTTTATGCCTGATATGTTACCTGGCCTGACATAGGTCCCGCAATTTCCTACCATCTCAGGGACCCCTCCCACCTTTGTCGCAACTACTGGCACCTCGCTGGCCAGCGCCTCCATCACCGAAAGTGATGCAGGTTCGTACAGCGACGCAGATACGAATATATCAGCAGCATTGTAATAGTACGGCAGCACCCGCTCATCTATCCCTGTAAGTATGCTGAACCTGCCAGACATTCCAAGGTCGCTTGCCATGTACTCCAGCGTCTCCTTGAGGTAGCCCCTGCCGATCATCATAAGGTTCACGTCTAGGCCCCCTCTCTCCTTCATCAGCTCCGCGACAGCCCTGAGCAGGTAGACCTGCCCTTTCTGCACGACAAGGCGGCCGTTGTTCATTATGTTTATCGTATTATCTTCGATGCCAAGGCGCTTCCTGACTCTTGAGACACTAGGGTTGCCCCTCGCTCTCCGCTTGTACACTTTGGTACTTACCCCATTGTATATCACATAGGCGCGCTCCCTGTACTCCTTCGGCACTGTTGTATCGAGCGTGTTCTTCGATACAGCAGTTATTACATCGGCGTACTGCATGAGGCGCCTGCCCCAAATAATGTCGTAGAGGTAGCCACCACCGTCCGTTATTGTGTCTATGTTCCTAGGTATAGCGTCGTGGAGGGTTAGCGCGAGCGACTTCTTCATCTTCTTTATTGCATTTATGGTGTTGTAGAAATAGAGGTACCTATTGTTGATGTGGTAGAGGTCGGCCTTTTCCTTCTGTATGGCCTTGGGAAGGCCCTGCATTATCGGGAACGGCATGGGCAGTGTAGGCAGGCCGATGTGCATTGTCTTGAGCCTAACAATCCTCATGCCATTCATATGCTCCACAGACTCCTTGTTCCTGTTCTCTGGAGCGCCGGATATCACCGTTATATTGTGCCTTTTTGCTAAACGCCTGTACACCTCATAGAGCACGCGCTCTGTTCCTCCGGTATACGGGTAGAAGAAGGGATTAAGCACGCAGATGTCCATCTAATCACAAGCGAAACATATGCACTGTAATAAATAACCCTTTTTGTGTAATGGTTTTAAAGACCAATAGTCGTATATTATCGGCAACCAGATGGTAAAGATGAAGAGGAGTATTATACTTCTTATGCTCGACACTGCCAGGGCCAGCGACGTGTATGGGAATGGAAGGCTTAGCACGATTGGCAGCATGACCAATAGTGGCACCTCCTATATCAATACAGTAGCTCCAGGCACATGGACGGCGCCAACGCACGCTGCGCTCTTCATGAACACGAAGGTTTCTTCGATAAAGCAGGTTTCGCAGGACTTCTTTACAGAAGGCTCGAAGAAGATAGATCCGTGGATGGTGAAGACGAAGTTCCTGGACAGCACGTCAAATACCATAGCCGCAAAGCTGTCAAGCTACGGCTATTATTCTGTGCTTTTCTCAAACAACCCGTTCCTGACAAGCTACACAAACCTAGCTACCGGGTTCGACAAGGTCTATGACATATGGAAGCACTCTAATTCAAAGTACAACCAGAGGACTGTTGATAGGGTCTCCTTCATATTCGAAGGAGGGGCTCGAACGCGCAAGAGGCTTTACAAGATGAGCTATGCCGTATCAAAGGTCATACCCAAGCGGCTCCTCGACAGTATATATGTGCGTCTGAGGCTCAGGCTTGACAAAGGCGTGGCGAATGCGGACGGGACCCACAAACTGGATAGGGGAGCCAATGATACAAATATGATGATGGCCAAGTACTTGAAATACAATTACAACTATGCACCACAGTTCATATTCGTCAATTACATAGAGGCGCATGAGAATTACCCCGTCAATGATGGCATAATCCAGGACAAATGGCTCTACCTGAGCGGCATAGAGGAGATGAGCGAGGAAATCACCAAGACACTGCACAGCGCATACAGCCGAAGAATAGAATATCTCGACAAGAAGATAGGAGAGACAATAAGGACCCTGAAGGGTTCCGGGCTGCTGGACAGCGCTACGGTCATAGTCACATCAGATCACGGCCAGCTCTTCGGAGAGCACGGCCTTCTTTATCATGCTATGCCACCATACGAGGGCGTGGCAAAGGTACCGTTGATAGCCGTCAATTATGAGAATGGTAAAATGGTGAAGGAGAAGGAGGTAGTTGAAAAGCCGGTCAGCCTCCTATCGCTGCACAAATCGATACTTGACCTCGCATCCGGCAGGTACGAGCACCTCAACGGCAACCTTAGAAGAGACAGAAGGATCTTCTGCGAGCATACAGGCATAATAGAGGGATGGGATGAGCAGCTGCTCTCCATGCTGAAGAGCAGGTCTTCGGCTGCGGCAAGCATCTACAAGACAAAGAAGCGTTACAATGGCAAGGTCACCGCTGTATATTCCGACAGGTTCAAGCTGGTCCATTACCCAGGCGGCGGGAAGGACGAGCTTTATGACGTGTATTCCGATCCGATGGAAGAAAGTAATATTATAGATTCGAACAGGGGTAAAGCGCACGAGCTGCTCTCCTAGCCTACTATCTTGGCCACATACGGTTGTCTGCACACCGATGACGGTGTGAAGTTGTTTATCTCGCATATCTCTGCCGTGAATATGTTCGCCTGGCCGATCACCGTCTGCGATATGGTGGTGTTAGGCTGCTGAGCCTGCGCTATTATCTGCGCCCAGGTTTTCCCGTCGAGGAAGCCCGGCGATATGCTTGACGGGACGCCCACCTGGACGCTCCTGTTGCCGAAGTCTGTGAAAGGTATGCCACCTCCGGCATCGTACGCAACGGTTGCCGCGTTCTGCAGCGCACTCATTGTCTGTAGAGGATTGCCAGACCTATTTGCTATCTCAACAGGAAGGAACGAGATCAGGCTGCTTGAATATGATGAATTGTAGAATGTGAATGTTGGAGTGCTGGCGAACTTGTCTGTGGAACTTGAGAGCATGTAGTGCAGCGAGTTGAAGGTGCCAAATCGCATCAGTGCGATTATCAGGCCCCATCTGGTAAGTGCGCAGTACGGGCAGTAGTCCCCGCCCACGAATATTACGGCAGGCAGGCCGTTCACCATCGTGATGTTTGTACCGTTTATCTGCGATGGGTATGGAGTGACAATCCCGCCTCCAACCTTATTTGCTAGCGTTGTATTGAGAGCCATGCTCTGCAGCTGGCTCATCTGCGACTGCGGCACCGCAGTGCCAATGTACGAATCCAGCGACGAGCCTGACGTGCTGTTTACGTATACGAGCGAGGCTGCAACCGCTATCACCACTATGGCTGCCACAACGTAGACTATCTTCTTGTTCATTTTAACATCTAATTATTGTTCAGAAACAAATTTAAACCCGATTAAATCTCCTACGATAGTACAGGATGCCGATGATGGTGCATGGATCATCTATTATACCAGAATCTATCATCTTCAGCGCCCTCTTTAGTGTCACTACTGTAAGGTTAATTCTCTCGGTCGACTCCATGTGGCGCTTGCCCTTTGTAAGTCCGGTCGCTGCATAGTAATGCCTTACGGCAGTAGTGAGGTCTGGCAGCTCATAGGTCTTTAAGAAGAATTTCATCGATCGTGCGGTGTACCCGGTCTCTTCCTTGAGTTCTCTTGCCGCTGCCTCCTTTGGGGATTCCCCGCCATCAATATGGCCTGCAGGCAACTCGTATATCCACCTACCTATCGCATGCCTGTACTGCCTCTCCATTATGATCCGGCCATCCCCAAGAAATGGCAATACTATTGACGAGCTGCTTTCCAGCAGCCTTACAAACGTATTCTTTCTTCCCCTCACCTTTACGTCAAGCTCTTCGACACTAAAGACCGGGCCTTTGAAAAGCATCTTGCGCATGATGCTTTTACCGACAGCAAGCATTTATATCTTAGTTTCCTTAAAGTGAGCAGGGGCTGTAGCGTAACTTGGCAGCGCGGCTGGCTCCAGATGTTTATAATTGTGTGAGCGGGAAACCGCGATGATGAGGATCTGGAAAAGCAAATTAAAATATGAAGTAACCAGCAAATTCGGGTTCAAATCCCGGCGGCCCCAAA
>CAZCIA010000026.1:0-6922 GCA_964498845.1 Microcaldota archaeon | reverse complement strand
TGACAGGTGTCGAGGCAGACACCAACGTTGCTCTGGTCGAACTCATCGAGCACCTTGCCTATCTCACTGAATTTGGAGCCTACGCTGTTCCTGTAGCCTGCTGAGTTCTCAAGCAGTATCCTGACATTCGGCACTGCATCAATCGCGTTGCCAAGCACATCGATAAGCCTATTCCTGCCGTACTCCTCACCTCTCCCTAGATGCGATCCCATATGCACAACGAGTCCGTTTATCCCTAGCTGGGCGCAGCTCTGCATATTGCCAATCAGCATCTTCAGGCTCTTCTTTATCACCTCTGCGCTTGATGATGAGGGATTGCACAGGTAAGGCGCGTGGGCAAAAGGTACCGCTCCGCTCCTCTTTAATATGTCATTGAAGATTTGAGCATCATCATCACTTATCTTATGGTGCTCCCATGCTCTGGGGTTGCTTGCAAATATCTGGAACGTTCCGTAATGATGCTTCTCCGCTGTCAGGGCAGAGTTGTGCACGCCTCCAAAGACCGACAGGTGGAACCCCAGCCTTATCATTTTACCTATCGTATTTTGGCGTGAAAACAATAAGAATACCACTAATCAAACAATTTGCATTGCTTTAAAAAGGTTGCCGCAAAAGTGCTCTCCGCTGTTGGGTGTTGATTTGGCGAAGAGAGCGTTCAGCCTTTACGACATAGAGCAGTTTCTGAAGGAGGAAGGCGCCGAGAGGGTAAGCGAGAACGCGGTCACCACGTTGGAGAAGGAGCTTGAGGACACGCTAAAGGAGCTCGTTGAGGAGGCCGAGGTGTACGCGAATTATGCAGGACGCAAAAAGATGATCACTAATTCCGATCTTGCTTTTGTATCAGGTCATAATGGACACAACGCCGAAAGAATGAGCGTGCTGAACACCGTTAAGCCCAGAAGGACAAGACGAAGAAGGCTAAGCAACTATGAGATTTCCAGAGGCTTTCCGTTGCCGGTCACAGCAAGGCAAATGCCTTGAGCACAAATGCTAGTACAACAAAGCCTATTTCTACAAGCCACATGTATAGCGATACTTCCCATTCCCTGCACCTCTTCATGTTCATGAAGAGGTGGCACCAGCTGTATATCCTCTTGCCGTACGGCGGTTCCATGGTGCCGTCCTTTCTGAGTTTACCCAGGTCTGTGACCTTGAACTTCCTGCTCAGGTGGAGCAGGAACTCGATTATGAATGGTATGAAAAGTATCAATCCAAAGGATTCCATGTTCCCGAGCACCATCGCTGCCACTATGCCTATTCCTCCAAAATAGGCGAAGCTGTCGCCAGGCACCATCTTCGCCGGATACTTATTGTACAGCAGCATGACGAGCATAGCAGCGAAAAGGATCGTGGACAGCAGCAACCCCACATATGCTCCGTAAAACAGGCTGTAGAGCACCATCCCGAAAACAAGTATGACTCCGGTGCCAGGGTTTATGCCGTCGAATCCTCCCAGCAGGTTGAAGGCGTTCGTGACGAATATAACAGCCAGTGGTATTATGACCAGCGGGTAGAATATCCCGAAGTTTACTGCGCCTATAAACGGAATGCGGACAATGGATATTCCTGCATTTATCGCCATGAGGGGTATCGCACCCATCAAGGTAAGAAGGGGCTTGTGCCATTGCTTGAGCCCTTTCCTAGTATCCATCATGTCTGTGCTCTTTACAAATCCACGTTTCACATTTATGTCGTCAAGAAAGCCGACTATTGATATGAGGACGACAGCAAGTATTGTTGCAAGCAGATACTCCAAAGATGCAACAGGCACGAACAGGTTGAAGCTGGCACCAAATACGTAGGTGAGTGCGCCAACCGTGAAGCCTATCGCTGCAGCAAGGCCTACGCCGCTCGGGAGGGTTATCTTGCCCTTCTTATTGTGATCAGGTGTCGTGACCCCTGATTCGTACAGGTAGCTCATCAGGAAGCGCGTGGCTATCAGCGTTATCACAAAAGCGACGATAGCAGGCACCAATATGGTCAGGTAAGTGTGCGCCATTCAATGCACTGAGGCAAGTAATAAGAAACTAATAAGTTGAAGCTATTAAAGGCTATTGTTCGCCCTTGTAGTATAACTTGGATAGAACACGGGCTTGCGGAGCCTGTGATCCGGGTTCAAATCCCGGCAAGGGCGAATACTCCTCTGCTGAGGCGACTGCCGGCAACCGCAGAATTGCAGATAGGATTTCATGGCGAGAGCAAACAAGTACATGATTGTGGCGATCGCCGTCATGGCGGTAGCGATAGCAGGCTCGCTGTATTACATATCTACCCAATTCAGCCTTTCGTTACTGCTGAGCCCTCCGGCCGGACTCACCCTCACAGTGATACTCCTCATCTCTTTCATACTTGGCATACTGCACGGCGCCACTCCTGATGAACACACCTGGCCCATCACGTTCAGCTACGCTATCGGTAGTTATAGCACAACTCGGGGCATGAAGGCTGGTTTCTCTTTCTCACTCGGATTCACAATACAGAGAGCATTCCTTACAACGCTCGGTTTTCTTGGCCTGGCTGCGATATACAAGCAGTACAATCTCGACGGACCGGTCTACATACTGGTGGGGATAGCCATGGCCGTTGTTGGCATCTACATACTTGGCAAGAGGATAGACCTCCACCTGCCGTTCGATGCCCTGCTAGGGAGCAAACACCACCATCACACAGAAAGCGCCGAGAGGCTGCCGATGCACGACGTCAGACCCAAAGTAGCTATAGTGCATGGGTTAATAGCGGGGTTCGGCTTCGGCGCTTACGCGACGATCATAACATTCATACTGGCACCGCAGGTACCTAGCCTCATATTTGCACCGCTGGTCGGAGCCTCCTTCGGTATAGGGACAATGCTTATGCAGGTGGTATTTGGTGCGGTTTTCGCAAACTTTGCCAGACTGAAGAGGCTGAGCGAGAACCAGATCAGGCATGTTGGAAGGCTGACGGCTGGAAGGACCCTGATGTATGGAGGTATCGCATTCTCCATAATAGGCGCGGTGATTGTCGCCTTCCCACTGATAGACAACTTTGCGATTAGCACTGGAAGCAGCATACCCAACTTGGACTCCATAGGCGTGGCCACCGTGCTCGTCCTCCTCGTAGTAGGCGTAATAGGAATCGGCAACCTGGTAATAGGGATGAGGGAGATGCTGGCTGCAAGAAAACGTAGGCTTTCTGCAAAGCAAATATCGTGACATCAGGCTTTAGACGATTCTGTAATTCTGAACAGTCTGTTCATCACGAGGACCGACACTTCCATTGCTGTATCCTGCAGTCCAGAAATGACCGCGAGGATATCGCAACCTGTGGTGCGGGATTTCCTTGAAAACGGCATACGATGAGTATCCTTTCAGGAGTTGCACTGCATACGCAATTGACATCGTATTCGGAACACTGACTTCCAAATGTGCATTGCGTAATCCTCACCGAATTTCCTTTATTGTTATCCTGTATCGTTCTGCGACATCGTAGAACGCCTTTCGGACTGTTTCCGTAGTTTTTGGATTTCTGAACATTTTGTATCTGTACTTTGTCACAAGAACAATGTGCTGGAAGTTGTATTTGGGGCCGACACTGTCGGCCGATGGTTCTTTATATTTTGCAGTCGCTACGCTATTCATGTTATCTTGCCTCTGCGGCCTAACGGCCGCATTGGTAACGTTTCAAAAGAAAAAGAGATAGAAGTATCGAAGCGTGCAATTCATCCACGACTTAAAAGTCGTGGTATTCTTGCCCTAAAAATAAAAAAGAAGAAGTTAAAAAGGTTGTAAGAAATAATCTATTATAGCAAACCGCAAAAGTAATTAGGCCTGAAAACTTAACAATGTTTCTATCGGAACCAAAGAACATACACTCCTGACTACATCTGGTTCTAGTTTCTTCATGAACCAATTCAGACTCATTGAAAGTTGTCTTACACCTTCAAACGGGTGATTATTCAGTTCTTTATAACGACTATATCTCCACATATATTCCTGCGGGTTTATATCCGGCGAATAAGGTGGCAATGGTTTCAATTTTATCCTTTTGTTATGCCGAAGGTGATTTTTAACAAGATTGGATTTATGGACTTTTGAACCATCAAGATACATCCATATCTCTTCAGCATTTTTGTAAGTCTTATCTACTTTCTCTAGGAACTTTACAAATGCAGGTGCCTTTGCGATTTTACTCGTCATTGTCGTCTCTATTCCGTCAATAGGATTTACTGCTCCGAAACAGTTTGTCCTTCTCTTCTTCGACTGTTCTGCCTTAACGACGAGTCTTTCATTAAACGTCCATCCATATCCTTTATGTGGCGAAGTATTCACAGACATCTCGTCTTCAAAAAGGAGTATTGTTGCCCTTGTTCTCTTCTTCATATCGCGCAGGAAATCCATTGCAAATTTCCTCTGCGCCTCGAAGTCCGCCTCTTTGTACTCTATCTGCGCTTTTACATAGTGCGCACCCATCTCAAGAGGTGTCCTTTCTATAGTGTCTTCTGACACATTCCTTCCTTTTTTCAGATAGTACTTGCGTAATTCAGTGCAGTCCCAGAAACTTGCATTTATCCCATGTTCTTTTGGATTGTTCCCATCAACAAGTTTCTTCAGTTCTTTCTTTTCCTCTTCGGTAAAGACAGGTGGTCTTCCACTTTTTGGTTTGTTTGAAAGATTTCTTTCTGCCTTCCATTTGTTTATCCAATTGTAGACTGTCTGTTCATCGACCAAAAACATCTTTGCAACTTCTTCTATCGGATAACCTAGACTGACTACGTAAAGTGCCCTAATTCTTTCCTTTTCTGTAGGTTGTGATTCCTCCAACAATCTCTTCAATCGTTCGGAGTCAGATTTCAAGTCCATATCTGGTCGCAGGAATATCGTAGAAGGAAAAGGTTATGATACTTATTGTTCAAAATACATTAGCGGAGGTCTATAAATAGAGCCGAGGAGAAAAAATGGCTGAAATTAAGAAAATAAACGATTTCCTCTGGGAGCTACCCATGGAAGGAGATATGAAAGCACCAGTTAGAATCTATGCCAACTCTAACTTGATAGGCAATATGAAAAGAGATCGGACATTTTTGCAGGCAATAAACGACGCTAGTTTGCCCTCAATAGTAAAACACATGCTTGTGATGCCAGACGGACATGAAGGATATTCTTTTCCAATAGGCGGCGTTGCCGCTTTCCCTGCTGATGATGGCATCATATCACCTGGCGCGATAGGCTTCGACATAAATTGCGGCATTAGGCTTATAAAAACAAACTTGACTGAAAAAGAGCTGAGACCTAGGCTAGGCGCGCTCATCGATGCGATGTTCAGGAATGTACCGAGCGGGGTGGGAAGCGAAAACAAACTTGGGTTCACGCAAAAGGATCTTGATGGGATAGCGACCGAGGGGGTAAAATACATAGTCGATAAAGGCTACGGATTTTCTGATGATAGCGAAAGGATAGAAGAAATGGGCTGCATCGATGGAGCGGATGTAAGCAAAGTCAGCGATCTTGCCAAGCAGCGCGGAATAAAGCAGCTTGGGACTCTTGGCGCAGGCAACCATTTCGCAGAGGTGCAGAAGGTCGCTGATATAATGAAAGAGGATACGGCAAAGGCCTTTGGTCTGTTCAAGGACCAGGTCGTTATAATGCTGCACAGCGGCTCGCGCGGATACGGCCACCAGGTATGCAGCGATTATCTTCGGATAGTTGCAGATTACCAGAAAAGAAACAACATAATCATGCCTGATCCAGAACTGGCATATGCGCACGTGGGCACGAAGGAGGCTGATGGGTATCTTGGAGCCATGAGGGCTGCGGTGAACTTCGCATTCGTAAACAGACAGATAATGATGCATTTCATAAGGAAGAGCTTTGCCGATACTTTCAAGAAGAGCGCGGATGAACTTGGCATGGAGCTGCTTTACGACCTGTCGCACAACATAGCAAAGCTTGAGGAGCATGAAGTTGATGGCAAAAGAATGAAACTTTATGTGCACAGGAAAGGCGCAACAAGGGCATTCGGTCCCGGAAGAGAGGAAATAACACCCTTATACCGCTCGCACGGTCAGCCAGTGCTCATTCCTGGCAGCATGGGCACCTCCAGCTACGTTCTTGCCGGGAGAAAGGAGAGCATGCTTGAGACTTTCGGCTCTTCGTGCCACGGTGCAGGTCGCGTCATGTCAAGGCACCAGGCGCTCAGGGAGATCCCTTCGTCAAAGACGCTCAGCACGATGAAGAGCAAGAACATCGAGATACGCGTAAGGAGCAAAAAGCTTGTCAGCGAGGAGGCCGAATGGGCGTACAAGAATGTAGATGACGTGGTGGCCTCCATAGCTGGAGCGAAAATATCAGACATTGTGGCCAAGATGGTCCCTCTTGGTGTGACAAAGGGCTAGCGACGCAGATTCAGTGATGTTTTTATATATTAGTACACAAACATTTATGCAGATTTTTATTCGACTTAATTGGTGAACCGAATGGTAGTAGCAAATCCAGAATATGCAATCGCCGCAGCGATAGCAATCGCGGGCGGTTTAATCGGAACTGGAATGGCGCAGCAAGGTATCGGTGCCGCAGGGATGGGGATAATAGCTGAGAGGCCTGAGAAGTTTGGCCAGGTGCTATTCTTCTTCGTTATACCAGAGACATTATGGATAATCGGATTCGTCCTGGGTCTCATATTGCTATTGCAGATACTCTAACCAAGAAGGAAAACTGGTTGGCATGGGACTTGACGAGATTATTGGCAAGATAGAGACCGACGCTGAAGGCAGGGCACGTAGTATAATAGAGGACGCGAAGGCAGAAGCTGAAAGGATAACTAATGCTGCGAAGGCGAAAGCACAGGAGAAACTGTCACAGATGAGCGCCAAGGCCGCCAACGAATCGAAGGTAATGATGATTAGGGAGAGCAGCCACGCCGCTACAGAAGCATCGCAGATGTACCA
>CAZCIA010000025.1:0-7893 GCA_964498845.1 Microcaldota archaeon | reverse complement strand
CTCCGGTGTCTGTTGATTAGAGTTCCGTGGTCTCATTAAACCCCACCACATAATACTATGGGTTTTGAAGTATTTAATACCTTTCAAAAAATTTAGGTAAAAATGCCATTAAGTTATTAAAATAAGGGATAAAAGTCATTAATATTATAATAACATACGTGTATACTGTTTATATTATACATTATGACACATAGAAAGTTATTAATATTATTTAGTATATGATACATCTATGCAGGAATTTCCCAGCAAGGTACTTGACGCATTCGATGAACTAAAGGCCAAACATGAGGAGACATTAGTTCTCAGGAGGTTGGGGAGGCATTACTATGTCTACAAGACAGCGAGCAGATGGGACAGGGAGGCTAAGAAGGTAATGACTAAGCAAGAGTATTTGGGCAGAATAATAGAGAATGGGGCATTCATAAACAGGCTGGAGTCTTGGGTCGGTAGAGATCTGAAGAGGGCGGTCGCCATAGTGCAGGCACGTGGAGGCCAAGTGACATTCCCGAAGAAGGAAGAGGTCGGCGCGCCCAAAACACCCGAGCTCAGCGATGTGGAAAAGAAGGTGCTGATGATATTGAGCATGAACGCCAGGGCGCCTGTCTCGTTGATAGCCAAAAAGACCGGGTTAAAGAGCTCCACTGTGATCACGACCATACGCAACTTCGAGAAGAGATATGGCATGGAATATCTCTTAGAGATAGACATACGTAAGCTTGGCTTCCGGCCTTATCTCATATTGGCGAAATTCGAGGGTGAACCCCCCCCGTCAGACCTGCTTAAGAAACTTGTTACCGAAGAGCCGCGCATCCAGTTCGCCGCAGAAATGAAGGGGGATTATGACCTGGTTATGTACTGGCTCGATGACATAGAGTCCCTCGAGATTTCAGACAAAATGTGGAGGTTCGAATCCAGTGGAGCGCTTAAGGATTATAATATGAGGCTGGATGTTACCCCCTTTGGCCACGCCTACTCCTTTATTCCCTTGCGCGGCGAGTTCATAGATAACGTCCTCAAAGAAAAGACGCAGGAAAGGAGAGGACATAATGCATTGCCGAAACAGAACGAGCTGAGGGCCAGAGATTTCGCCCTTATCAAGGAACTCAACAGCGACAGCATAAAGAATTTCACGAATATCGACACAAAATATAAATTCGGCAAAGGGGCAGCGAGGTATTCCTATCTGGACCTTAAAGAGCGCGCTATAATTATGAGGCCGACAGTCAACATAACTAATCTTCCGATAAAGTATACCGGGGTAATCATGCTGGAGACAGTGAATGGGGTAGAGTTAGAGGAATCCAGATATAGACTTCAAGAAGACATAATCGAATACGGCGAACTGTTAAACAGATACACTCTTGTAGGTAATATAGGAATAGCTTCTGGGGCAATGCTCTTCATATCAGTTTTCCACGGTGGCGAAGTAGATAAAGCAATAGCCTATCTTAGAAAAAACGTTAAAGGCGCACATTTCAGGGGTGCAGTTATAACGGATGTGTTGATAGGGCACTTATGTTATAGGAGATTTGATAACACCTTTTCACATCAATATTCTACGCTAGTTTCGCAAAAAAAGATTAAACCGAAAGTGATAGAGAATTATGAAGCAGCATAAAATTTATTACATTTATGCGGTAGGAATTTAATAATCAGCCATATAACTTAATAAGCATCATCCATACAACTTATTACCCTAATAGGCAACGTCCACGTCCCTCACCTTTCTCTTAATCATGCTTCCAATCCGGCATATAAAAGCTTTTCGGTGGTATTAATTTATTACTTTACCGACTTAATATTCTTAGAGTAAACGAGGAGATTTCATCTCGCAAGCTAGAAAATTCTAATATGAACAGCATCAAGGTACAGTGAATATCTTGGTATGATTTGATGGACATTGGAACCGACCCTCAGGGACACGAGATGCTCAGCTATTACAACAAGGACCCTAGCTTCGAGGTATTCGAGAGGGATGACGGCTTCCTTAACGCAGTAGTGGGAGCGGATGAGTATTTCTCAAAGTATAAAGAATGGGGTAGGCACGAGAGGGAGGCTATAAGATACGCTAGGGGCACATGTCTTGACGTAGGGTGCGGCGCAGGTAGGGTGACGCTCTACCTACAGTCGAAGGGGTTGGACGTGACCGGCATTGATACTTCTCCACTTGCGATAAAGGTCTGCAAGCTCAGAGGAGTTAAGAAGGCCAGGGTTATGCAGATAGAGGAGGTAATGCGCTTCGGGCGGAAACGGTTCGACACCATCGTCCTTTTCGGCATCGGCTTCAATCTTCTCCAGAACGCCGGAAAAGCAAGGCGGATATTGAATGTGCTGTACAGAATAACGACTGCGGGTGGCGTAATAATCGCGGAGAGCAGGGACCCTTATATAACCACCAATCCGGTGCACTTTGCATATCATCGAAGAAACCTAAAAGCCGGGCGACTTCCGGGGCAGCTCAGGGAAAAGATAAGGTTTATGCAGTATTCCTCCGGGTGGGTCGACATACTATTTGCGTCGAAAAAGGAAGTAAGGGCAATTCTGAAGGGAACCGGTTGGACAGTAAAGCGGTTCATAGATTCCAAAGATTATAAGAAGGGTGGCAGGTTCATGATTATAATTCAGAAAGAGCGATAAAGCAGTTGCTATCTCTCAAAGTTCCAAGAGTTGCTCGAGTATACGCTCTTGGAAAGCTCTTCTGCCTTTGCTACCTCGTCAGGATTCAGGCTTCCGAACTCATGCTCCTTGCCATCTACAAAGCCCTTCAGCAGCGCATCGTACAGGCCTTCCTGCGTGGTGCTTGCGTGGTCCACCACCTTTGTCACCCTCTCCTCCGCGCTCTTTATCGCCTTGTCTGAAATCTTCTCGCTGCTCACCTTTAGCAGGCTGAACATTTTTCCCAAATCGGTATTGTAGAGCACGGTTCCGTGCTGGAGAAGCACACCGTTCCTTCTCGCCTGCGCGTTTCCCGATATCTTCTTACCGCCAACAACAATGTCATTTATCGGCGCGAACTCAGCACCTATGCCAATGTTTGCCAATCCAGATATGACCCAGCCGCATATGAGCTTGTAGCTCTCTATTATATTCTTCGGGAATTCGGATTCAGGCGCTATCACGCTGTAGGTTATCTCTCCGTCTGTGTCATGGTATACTGCGCCGCCGCCAGTGATCCTTCTCACATATGACACGCCAAGCTCCTTGCATTTCTCTACATTAACTTCCTCGTTCATGCTCTGGAAGCATCCTATCGAGACCGCGCTAGGGTTCCATTTATAGAACCTTATCGTTGGCGGCGATGTCCTGCTGCGCTGGCCGTCCATTATGGCGTTATCAACCGCCATGTTGGAGTATGCATCCCTGGTCTCAAGCCTTATTACCCTCCACATCATTTTTAATCGCCCGCTTCAGCACGCTAGCTATAGCCTCAGGTGTAACGCCTACAAGGGTGATGCCCTTGCTCTTCACCAGCTCCGATATCCTCATCGATATGTGCTCCTCGCTCTCGTTTACCCCGGTGCCTATGAGCATGTTCTCTATTTCGCGCAGCATGCCATCAGGGTATACGAAGAAGTCGCCGAGTATCTGTACCTTTGTTATGGTCCCGCCATACTCTATCCTTGCTTCCACCATCTTCCCGTCAGGCACCTTCATCTTTGCTGAACCCTCCAAAACAACACAATTTATAAGAGGCAAGCAGAATTAATACGTTTTGGTGTTCATGTGCTTTTCAAGGGCATAATGGAACGGTTCTTCGGCTGGGGGGTTCTCCTGGAAATACCAGAGAGCAAGATAACTGTCGTGAAAAGGAGAGACGACAGGATTCTCCTGTATACTAATATAATCTACTCTAAGCTAAACGACCGTTCCATATACACCCACAGCTATTGGGATTACCTTACAGTGCTGGCTGCGCTGCGCATGAAGATGAGGGTCCTGGTGCTTGGCCTAGCAGGAGGCGCAATACCATACCAGATGAACAAGCTGTTTGGTGGAAGGGTCAGCATAGACGCGGTCGACGTTGATAAGAACATGGTAAAGGCGATGAAGGTGTTTCTGCCGGAAAAGCTGAAGGCAAACATCTTCATAAAGGACGGCTACGACTACGTGAAAAAGTCGAAGAAGAAATATGACCTGGTAATACTCGACATGTTCAAGGACCTTGACATACCAAAGAAGTTCATGAGCCAGGATTTCATAGACCGGCTATATGCCATGCTCAACGATGAGGGCGTGCTGGCGGTCAACTATGTGTTCAAGCACGCCGGGATGCGCCAGTACGGGTTCAGGCGAAGACTGAGGAAACGCTTTATGATGTATACTGTGAACGAGCCCAGGCTATTCGGCAACAAGATATTCGTGTGTGCAAAGAATATGTCAAAGGAGCAGCTGGTCCGGAGAATCGAGACGCATTTCAAGAAAACCGATGAGAATTCCTTCATATTCGACGGCTACCATGGAATGAAATAGGCAAATGAATATATTGCTTTGGTGCGTAAGCGTCTTGTGGTGGGCAGGTGATGGAGAACGTCTTTGACACGTCCATAAAGTACATGCAGGTTATGGACGAGCATGGCAATATAGACCAGCAGCTCTTTCCTAGCGGTGTCGATGACAACAAGATAATAGAAATGTATAAGTGGATGTCCTTTGCAAGGGCGCTCGATGCAAAGGCACTCAGTCTGCAGAGGCAAGGGCGCGCGGTCACATACGCGCCGCTTGTTGGTGAGGAGGCCACCCAGGTAGGCAGCGCGATGGCGATGGGGCCAAACGATTTCTTTGTCCCGAACTTCAGGCAGCACGGTGTCTTCCTTGTAAGGGGGCTTCCGCTCTATGCCATCTTCTTGTATTGGAAAGGATACGAGGAGGGCAGCACAGTTGGCAAGGGCGTCAACGCCGTGCCATACATAGTTCCTGTAAGCACGCAGCTGCCGCACGCTACCGGAATAGCTTTCGCGCAGAAGTACAGGAAGACAGGCGGCACGGTTGTCACGTATGTCGGTGACGGGGGCACATCTGAAGGCAACTTCTACGAAGCGATGAACTTCGCTGGGATCATGAAGGCGCCACTGGTATTAATAATAGAGAACAATGGCTGGGCGATATCGGAGCCAAGGAGCGAACAGACGGTTGCGCAGACGCTTGCGCAGAAGGCTATAGCTGCAGGCATACCGTCAATACAGGTGGACGGCAACGATGTTATAGCGGTATACAAGGCAACAAGGGATGCGATTGCGAAATCCGCGGACGGACCATACGTGATAGAATGCATAACCTACAGGATGAGCATGCACACCACTGCAGATGACCCGACAAAGTACAGGAGCGATGCCGAGGTCGAGGCGTGGAAGCCGAAGGACCCAATACTGAGGGTCAGGAACTATCTGGCAAAGAAGAGCATGTGGGATGACTCAAAGGAATCGGCGATGGCCGATGAGCACATAAAGAAGATAGACGCAGCTGTGGAGGAGGCTGAGAAGTTCAAGGCGGACCCAAGGAGCATGTTCCAGAACATTTACAGTTACATACCGGACACTTTGAAGGAGGAGCTCGACGCAGCCATTGCGGCTAACTTCTGGCAATGATGATGCTATGATGCAGAACATGGTAGGTGCACTGAACAGCGCGCTTGACATAATACTGAACGAGGACAAGAACGTGGTGCTTCTTGGAGAGGATATAGGGAAGGACGGCGGAGTATTCAGGGTCACTGACGGACTCCAAGCAAAGTACGGCGTAGACAGGGTAATCGACACGCCGTTGTCAGAGGCCGGCATAATAGGCACATCCATAGGAATGGCCCTGGCAGGCATGCACCCATTCCCGGAGATACAGTTCGCCGGCTTCATGTACCTATCGTTCGACCAGCTGATAAACCATGCCGCGAGGTATAGGAGCAGGACCAGGTCAACTAAAAGCGTTCCGATGGTTGTGCGCACTCCGGTGAGCGGAGGAGTAAGGACGCTGGAGCATCACTCAGACAGCCCAGAGGTATACTATTCGCATGTTGGAGGCCTCATTGTTGTGGAGCCATCCAACCCTTACGATGCAAAGGGCCTTCTGATAAGAGCTGCGCACATGGACGATCCGATAATATTTCTTGAGCCTACAAAACTATACAGGCTATTCAAGCAGGAAGTACCAGACAATTCCTACGAGGTGCCGATAGGAAAGGCAAATGTGGTGAAGCCAGGTGACGATCTCACAATAGTGACGTGGGGGACAATGGTGCCGGTTGTCAAGAACGCTGTGGAGAAGAAGAACACCAATGCTGAGATAATAGACCTTAGGACGATTAACCCTCTTGATGAAAACGCAATAATAGAGAGCGTCAAGAAGACAGGCAGGGCTATGATAGTGCACGAGGCACAGCTCTCGTTCGGTGCAGGGGCAGAAATAGCTGCAAGGATAGCAGAGAAGGCGATATTCGAGCTGGATGCGCCAGTGCTAAGAGTCGCGTCAGCCAGCCTGCCGTATCCATACCCGGGCTATGAGCAGTATTATATACCGAACGAGGCAAAGGTATCGCAGGCGATAGACAAAATAATGACGGAATGATCCCATGAAAGACATAAGGTTCGTTGACGTTGGAGAAGGAATAACAGAGGGCAAGATACAGAAATGGCTTGTCAAGGACGGTGACCAGGTAAAGGAAGACCAGTCTGTAGCGCAGGTGGAGACGGACAAAGCAGTGGTAAATGTCCCATCGCCCATTACGGGAACCATAAAGATAAACCTAAAGGAGGGATCTACGCTCCATATAGGAGACACGCTCGCTTTCATAGGAACGCCAGACGAGCTGAAGACGGCTAACGCAGCGCAAGTGGCCGCGCAGCAAATGCCGGCAGCGCAGCCAGTAAAGGCACAGCCAGCGCAAAAAGCAGCACAGCCAGCAAAGGAGATAACCACAACGCCATCGGTAAGAAAGCTGGCCGAAGAGCTTGGCGTCAACTTAAGCACCGTAACTGGTACCGGTCCAAATGGAAGGATACTTGAGAATGACGTGCGCGCGGTGACCTCGCAGGCGGTCCAGAAGAGTGTGCCACAGCAGAAATACTCCGAGGTGCTGGAAGAAACGCACAAGGAGGAGGTAGTGCGCGAACCGATGTCAATGACAAGGAAGGCCATAGCGAGGAACATGGAGGAATCCTGGAAGATGCCAAGAGCGACGCACATGGACCTGATAAATGCGACGGAGCTGTGGAACCTTGTCAGCAAGGAGAAGCAGAAGATGCAGCAGATGGACGTGCACCTGACATTCCTGCCGTTCATAATAAAGGCGCTGGTCGAGGCGCTGAAGGCAAGCCCGCACTTCAACGCGAGCTACGACAGGGACAAGCAGGAGATAATAGTCAAGAAGTACTACAACATAGGGCTTGCTGCGGAGGCGGATGACGGGCTCAAGGTCGTCGTAGTGAGGGATGCTGACAAGAAGAGCATAGAGCAGATAGCGAAAGATATTCAAGAGCTTAGCAAAAAGGTCAAGGACAAGACGATAACGATAGAGGAGATGAAGGATACAACGATAACGATAACAAACATAGGCAGCCTGGGTGGAGGCTTCCTCGCGGTGGCGATGATAAACCCGCCGGATGTTGCTATAATAGGAATACTATCGATAAGGGACTGGGTGTGGGTGCAGGAGGGCAAGCAGACTATAGGAAAGGTATTGCCATTCACGATAACGTTCGACCACAGGGTAGTGGACGGAGCAGAGGCAGTCAAGCTCGGCAACGCGTTGAAGGGTTATCTGGAGGACCCGGAGTTTCTTGAGATGCTAGGGTGATTCTGTCCCAGAAGATCGGAAAACAGCAAAAAGAAAAGCCCCAAAAATTATTAAACAGTAGTTCCGCAACCTTCTCGTAAAATCTGATAGTTCCGCTATTTCTATTA
>CAZCIA010000024.1:0-8114 GCA_964498845.1 Microcaldota archaeon | reverse complement strand
AGGTTTTCACAGAGCATCAAAAGGTATTAATAGGTTTTCCGAACAATACTACTGCTTGGGCAGGCTGCTTCTTTTGCTCTTTGTCCGGTAATAATATGGCCAATGTATTTGACGTTAAAGGCTCCGCTCTTGTCAGACTGACAGCGGAGCGCCTCAAGGGGCTGATGGAGAAGCCCGCCTATGTGGACTACGTTAAATCCGGTCCGAACAAGGAGAGGTTGCCAAATGACCCTGATTTCTGGTACACCAGAAGCGCATCAATACTGAGACAGATATATCTCAATGGGCCAATAGGGGTAGAGAGGCTGCGCACCAGGTACGGCTCAAGGAAGGAGCACAGCGTGCACAGGAAGCACCACACCAAGGCTGGCGGCAGCATGATCAGGGACGCATGCCAGTCTCTTGAGAAGCTCTCCTTCGTAAAGAACACCAAGGCTGGCAGGGTAATAACTCCGAAGGGCAGATCTTTCCTGGACAAGATTTCAAGGGAGGCGGAGCTTGGCTCTTCTGGGCAGGAGGCGTGATTGCATGGCTTATGACGAAGATTCGGGCGAGCAGAGAAAGATCAACAAGAGGCTTGCCGCAGCGATAAAGAACATGCAGGTGGAGCAGCAGAAGAAGGAGATGATGAAGCAGCTGCTCGAACCTGATGCCTATGAAAGATTGATGAACATACGGATATCAAACGCTGAGCTATACAATCAGATAATAAACGTTGTAGTATCGCTGGCGCAGACGAACAGGCTGCACGGCAAGATGACCGAGGCCCAACTGCTTTCCATACTCGAGAAGGTGACGGTGCGGAAGGAGCCCACCATAAACTTCAAGAGAAAGTGATATTATGTCAAAGAAATCAAACCTGAAGAAGCAGAGGCTGGGAAAGGCGCTGAAGAAATCCAGGAGAATCCCGTTGCTCACGATAGTGCGAACGCATAGGCATATACAATCGAATGACTTTGCCAGGGACTGGAGGACGCAGAAGCTTAACATAGAGGACGATTAGATGGCAACACGCATGCTCCTTACGATAAACTTGCGCAGGTATCTTGTTACCCAGCCGAGGAACAAGAGGAAGTACAAGGCGATACGGTATCTGCGAGAAAGGGTAGCCCATTATACAAAGACCGATATAGAGAGTGTGCTCTTGAACCAGGAACTAAATTCGCTTATCCTGAAGAGCGCTGCAAAGAGCATGGCTCCCATCAAACTCACCGTGAAGATAGACAACGGAAAGGCGACCGCAGAGCTCTTCGCCGCAGAGAAGGCGGTGGCAAAGGAACCAGAAAAGAAGGAGGCGGCCAAGCAGCCTGTAAAGGAAGAAAAGAAATGAGTTTTATGGACGCCGCCAAGTGCCAGGTGGATGGCAGCGATTACATAGGCGCGTTCGCCACCACTACAGACAAATACACATTCGTGCCGTTCGGCATGCCGGCCAAGATAATAGAGATGATAAAGAGAACGCTCAAGACGGAGTGCATAAGCGTTGGCATGAACGGCAGCAACCTGGTGGGGCTTTTCGCTAGGGCGAACTCGAACGGCATAGCCCTGTCCAGCATCGCATCGGACGATGACGTAAAGCGCATAAAGGAGACAGGACTTGGCCTAAACGTTGCGGTGATAGGGAGCAGCATAAACGCGATAGGCAACACCGTGCTTGCCAATGACAGAGTGGCCATAGTCGACATCGAGTACACAGATATCGAGGCGAAACAGATAGGCGACGTGCTTGGCGTTGAGGTTGTGAAAAGCGAGATAGGGGGCTTTAAGACTGTAGGTGCAACAAATATACTGACAAACAAAGGTTTTGTAATAAACAACAGGGGTGCCGACAGTGAGAAGGAGAGGCTTGATCGCATAACCGGTTTCGAATCGATAAGGACCACGGCAAATACCGGCTCGCTCAGCATAGGCCTTGCGTCTGTCGCTAACTCGAGCGGGCTGCTTGTTGGCGACGAGACGACGGGATTCGAGATGAACAGGATACTTGAGGCTTTGGGTGATTGATTGGGGGGGAAGATGCAGACATTCGTTGTGACAGGGACCATAAAGAAAGGCAGGCAAAGGAGGTTCGGTCTTGAGCTGAAGGCAAACAGCGAGAAGCACGCTACCGCCTTAGCTAGTAGCATAATGGGCAGCAGGCACGGGCTCAGAGCCACAGCCTTCACTATACTCGAAGTAAAGAAGAAGTGATTAGATGGAGCAGCCGCATGGGCACAGTAGAGAGGAGGAGCTTTATACGCTTAGCTACATGCAGCAGCTCTACCAGAACCAGTACAATGAGCTAGCAAGCGCTATAAACAGGAACGTACAGTACCTGAACGAGCTTGCCGCGCTGAAGAAGACCCTCGATGAATCCGCCCTTGTGGACGGCAAGGAGGTGCTGGTTGACCTTGGCGCGAACGCGTACCTGAGCTCACGGGTGAAGAAGCTGGAATCTGTGCTGATAGACATCGGGGCGGGCTATATCGTGGAGAAGAGCGTGGAGGACGCGAAGCTTTTTGTGGATTCCAGGACCGATAGGTCGACGCAATCGTTCAACGGCCTGGTGAAGAGCAGGAACGAGCTGCGCGATGCGATACTTGAGGTTGCGCGCAGGATAGACGCGCTCAACCAGGCATAGGTATTCAAATGTTCGACGAGCTTAGGAAGAAGATATCAAATGCAGTGAAGGGTTTCGTAAGGAGAGAGGAGAGGGCTGAAGAGCCCGCCATGGAGCATGGGGAGAAACCTGCGGAGCGGCGCACAGATAAGGAAAGCGGACTTTCTGTTGACACTTCTGCAGTCACAAAGATAAAGGGGGCGCTGCTCGGCAATGTGAGACTGAGCGACCAAGAGATAGATAGCTTCCTTAAGAGCCTTGAGACATCATTGCTGCAATCAGACGTTTCTTACGGCGCTACCGAGAGCTTCATCGCGATCCTGCGCAAGAAGCTCTCCGAGACGAAGTTCAAGCCAAAGGAGATAGACTCAATGGTGATGCACGTGGTGCGCAGCTCATTGCTGGAGATGCTGAAGAGCTCCAAGCCTGGTATGGACCTTATTAAGTATATAAAGGAGAGAACCACCACTGGGGAAATACCAGTCAAGATACTGTTCCTTGGGCCGAACGGCACTGGAAAAACAACAACGATGGGCAAGATAGCCTCAGCACTGAAAAAGGAAGGCATAGAGAGCGTCTTCTCCGCAAGCGACACGTTCCGTGCCGCAGCAATAGAGCAGACAGAGCACCATGCAAAGGCGATAGGCATACATGTGATAAAAAGTGGGTATGGTGCAGACCCTGCGAGCGTGGCGTTCGATACGATAGCCTATGCGAAAGCACACAGTGTGCCCGCCGTACTGATAGACACTGCTGGGAGGCAGGAGACCAACAGGAATCTCGTCAATGAGATGATGAAGATGGTGAAAGTGGCTAAACCTGACATAACGATCTTCGTGGGCGAGAGCACAACAGGAAATGCGCTCTCAAACCAGATAAAGGAGTTCTCAAAGTACATGAAGATCGATGGGATAATACTGACGAAGCTTGACTGCGACGCAAAGGGCGGCAACGCAGTGTCGATCGCGCACACCACGGGCATACCGATCCTGTTCTTCGGTGTCGGTGAATCGTACGATGCGCTTGTGGGTTACACGCCCGAGTTCATCGTAGATTCTATACTGCCGAACTGATGGCGGCGCACCCATTTTATAGCTTGCCATTCAATATACAGATAGATGGCATGAATGACTCAACCCGCGATGTGGAGCTGAAGGTGCTGAGGCGCCTCGTCGGAAAGTTCGCCGGGATCGATGATGAGCAGAAGAAGTCCGAGCTGATAAAGCTTCATGCTAAGACGGTAAGCCCGGGTATATCCGATGCAGAGATTAAGGAAATCGTGGCGGACGTACACGATTTATTCCCGATAGGCAAGTACATAACCGACCAGGGCATAGAGGACATAATGATAAATGGAACGAGGAACATATTCATCTACAATGAGGGTGGTGGTTTCTTCAAAACCGATGTCAAGTTCGCAAACAGAGAGCAGCTAGATTTCTTCATCGACAAGATAAAGCTGTATTCAACGAACCAGATGGCAGGCGGCAACATCGTTGACGTGCACCTGCCAACAGGGAGCAGGTGCAACATTGTCTACTCGCCCATTGGCTATGACGTCACGGTAAGAAACTTCAAGAAGCACGCGTTCAGCATAATAGACTTGATAAATTCCGGAGAGCTGGACTACCAGATGGCTGCCAGGCTCTGGGTCTACTCCGACGGGTTTATGGTGAGGCCTGCAAACCTGATGATAGGGGGCATGCCGGCTTCAGGCAAGACCACATTGCTCAATGCGATGTTCTCCTTCTTCAGGCCAGAATCAAGGATCGTAACAATAGAAGAGACGTATGAGCTCAACACAGAGATGCAGGACAACTGCGTAAGGCTCGAGACTAGCGACGAGCTGCCGCTGGTCGAACTGGTGAAGAACGCGCTGAGGATGAGGCCTGACACAATAATAGTTGGAGAGGTAAGGGGTGCTGAGGCAAAGGACATGATGACGGCGATGAATATAGGCAAGATAGTGATGGGCACGATTCACGCTTCTACAGCAAGGGATGTGGTGACAAGGCTGCAGAGTACCCCAATGGACGTGTCGATGGAGCTGATACCTGCAATCGACGCGATAGTGATGACAGCGCATGTGTTCGAGAACAAGAAGCCGTTTAGGAAGATAGTGCAGATTGCAGAGGTCTCAGGCGTAGAGACCCGCGTGCTGCTTTCAGACCTGTACAAATTCGACTACAAGACGCACCAGGCAACGCCTATAATGCCTAGTGTCGCCTACAGGGACAACATTGCAACGCTCCTCGGCATAGCGCCGCAGTTGATATTCGACGAGGAGAGGGTAAGGGCGAACATCCTTATGGCAATGAACAAGCAGGGCATGCGGGACATGAAAAGCATAAGTGAGATGGTAAAGGGCTATTACGAGAACTCGCAGAACGCGCTCAACAAGCTGGGCCTGTCAAATATGCATGCGGCCATAGATGTGTAATTAGGGGAGGAAGCGCTTGGCGCTTATCTTTTCCTTTATGTATTCACCGACAAAGGTGAGCTTTGGCCCTTGGAGAGTGTCCTGCTCCAGTTTCGTCTTGGTCTTTATCACCTTGTTCAGTTCCTCGACCCACGCTTTGTGCTTGTTTATCCATGGGTACTGCAGCATGTCCTGGGCCCTCTTTATGTCCACCTCTGAGGCTCTCATAACCATCTTCTTCAGGAAGTCGTAGCGCTCTATGTCCTCCATTGTCACTCCGATGAATCTGGCTTCCGGAGTAGCGATCTCGCTGCCCATGTATGCGAGGTTTATGCTCCCGGTCTTTATGGTCCAGTATATGTACCAGCCCCACGCATCGCAGTCATTGAAGACATAGATCGGAAGGCCATGGTCAGCAAGCTTCCTTATAAGCCTGCGCGTTCCCCTTGCGGCCTGGCCCTGCGGTGATATGAGTATGCAGTTCTCCTTCTTCCAGAAACCGTCCTCGTTTAGCCGCTGCCACATCGCGTCCTTCTCAACCACTAGCACCCACTTCGCCTTTATGTCAACGAATTCTATCTCATTGTCGACATCGCTCGGTATCGCCCAGCCGCTCCTGCCCTGCTTCGACGCATCTATGACCATGCGCTCGCCGCCGAAGGTGTCGTGCACCTTCAGGTTGCCTGCAAGGACCCCCTTGCGGTTGGCATTGAGATTGAGGTCCTCCCTCTTCACCCCAAGCGACACTTCCAGGTCCTCTATGAGCGGGTTTGACTCCGCCTGTTCGTTGAATATGTTCTCGTCTACATCCTCTCCAAGCGCGTACTTGAGCTGATAGAAAAGCCCTCTTATTGTTGTGTGTAGATTCTCATCGAGGAACTTGTGGCACTTCGAAGCTATCGCAACTGTCTGCATGAACCGCTTAGCCTGGGCTACGTTGACGAAGTTGCGTTCCTCGGAGTTCTTCCCCAGGGTAAGCACTCCTATCTTCTCATCGAAGCGCACATTGGACCTTGACCTTGACAGCGTAGTGAAGGTGGGGCTCTTGTCATGGTATATCTCTTCGAGTATATCCTTGCCGAACTCCTCCAGCTTCTTTTTGACATTGTCGCTCCTTTGCTCCGTCATTCGCTCACTTACCGTTCGGCTGCTCGTGCTTCCTAAGCTCAGCGATTATCTGGTTCCTTCGCTTGCTCTGCTTTATCGAATGCTTTATCACATCGGCTAATGTTTTTACAGGCACTATCTTTATCTTCCTGAGCCTGTCCTTGCTTATGTAAACATCCTCTTTGTTGCTCTGAGGTATTATAACAGTGCGCATGCCAGCGCTTATCGCAGCTTCGACCTTGCTTGTCACGCCTCCGACAGGGAGCACCTCGCCCCTGACAGATAGGGAGCCGGTCATCGCGACGGACTGGTCGACCGGCATGTTCTCCATGGCGGATATTATGCTTATTGCAACCGAAATGCTGGCGCTGTCGCCCTCCACGCCAGCATATGACTGCAGGAACTGGACGTGCATGTCGTAGTTCGCTACATCACGCCCTATATGCTTCTTTATTATTGCGCTGACGTTCTTGACCGCCTCGTTGGCTATCTTGCCGAGCTTGCCTGTCGGTATGAACTTGCCTTCGGACCTTGAACTGGCCGGCGTGACCTCCGCGACCAGCGGGAGCACCAGGCCTGCAGATGTTATCGCAGATGTCCCCATCACAGCAAGGCCGTTCACCTTTCCGACGCTGAAGCCCCGGTTCGTAAATACCTGATAGTCTTTGGTGTACTCTATCTCCTGCGTGACAGCCTGGGATTCGATGGAACTGGCCAGGCTTTTTGCCGCTATCACATCGTCCTTGGTAACGACCTTCTGCTTCTTCTCAACTGCGATATCACCAGCAGCTCTAACAAGACCACCAAGGTCCCTGAGTATGAGAGTGAGCCTTTTCTTTCTTCCAGATCTCCTTCTTGCCTCTTCAAGTATCTCATCGACCGCGTCCTTGTCGAAGTGCGGTATCTTGCCGTCCTTTTTCACCTCCTGCGCGATGAACTGCACGAGCGATGTCCTGTTTGCATCGTTGTCCTCCATCGTCGACTCCATGTAGAGCTCGTATCCATATCCGCGTATTCTCGATCTCAGCGCCGGATGCATAGCCTGTATGTCCTGCAGGTTGCCTGCAGCTACAAGCACGAAGTCTGTAGGCACCGGCTCTGTCTTGACCAGTGCGCCGGAGCTCATCTCGCTCTGCCCTGTTATCGGGTACCTTTTCTCCTGCATCGAGGTGAGAAGATCCTGCTGCGATTTCGGCTCCAGCCTTGATACCTCATCGATGAACAGTACTCCTTTGTTCGCCTTGTGAACTGCGCCGCTTTCGACCCTGAGATGCGCAGGGGTGCCAAGCCCCCCACTTTGTAAAGGATCGTGCCGAATATCTCCGAAAAGCGCGCCGGCCCTTGACCCGGTCGCATCTATGAATGGTGCGTGCTTGTAACCAGTATTGTCGACAATAAGCTTTGGTTCGTTGTAGTCTGACATGCCGAGTATGCCTGCCCTTCTTGTGACGCCGCTCATGAACATGATCATTGCCCCGAATATCAGTATGCCGAGGATCAGGGCCGCAAGCACTATTATCTCGTATCCCTTTATGTACCCGCTGAGCGAGAGCCCGAATAGCACTATAACGAGCATCAGCATTATCGGCGTTATGGCGGAGGCGCCCCTGCCCATAGTCATCTTGTTCTTCGTCCTTTCCTTTTGGAGGGTCAGCCTGCCCTGGCCGTCTCCGCCCTTGACCCTCGCCTCCTCATTAGGATAGGTCTTAACAGCCTTGACGAGCGGCATGTTCTCGTCATTGACGTTTTTATATACAAGCACGTCCTCAAGCTCCGTAGCTGGAAGCAGTTCCGCCATCGCCTGCGCTAGCATCGTCTTTCCTGTGCCTGGGCTGCCGACCAAAAGTACGTTCCTTCGCTGTTTGGCTGCCTTCTTGATTATCTCGGCGGCTGCCTTCTGGCCGACCACCTGGTCGATTAGCTTATCAGGAACCTTGATCTCTGCGGTCGTCTTGAACTTCTGCATAGATGATTACCAATAGAGTTATC
>CAZCIA010000023.1:0-8428 GCA_964498845.1 Microcaldota archaeon | reverse complement strand
TTTGGAGGGGGCGAGATTTGAACTCGCGGTCTCTAGATTTCTCGTCATAGCTTTCGCTCCTAACTCACAATGCTGTGCATATGAGTCTAGCGCTCTAACCAGGCTGAGCTACCCCTCCTGCAAAATAGATTGTTTGGAAGGGTTAAAAAGAGTGACTATCTGTACATGTTCTCTGGTTCGTGCTTGAACTTCTTTATGCGCTCTGAAAGCTCTCTTGGTATGGCTGGCTTCACCTCCTGGAACGCGAACGCGAAGTCCTCCTTTATGACCATGGTCCTGCTAAGCCTTATCGCGTTCATGCCAGCTTCCCTGCACACATTCTCTATCTCTGCGCCCGTGTAGCCCTCGGCCATCTTGGCCAGGTCATCAAGCTTTATGCTCTTCTCGAGGGGCATGCGCTTTGTATGTACTTCAAATATCGCCTTCCTGGTTTCGTCGTCAGGCATCGGTATCTCTATCACTTTGTCGAATCTTCCAGGACGCATGAGCGCAGGATCTATCATGTCCGGTCTGTTCGTTGCCGCGAGCACGACCACGTTCTTCATTTCAGAAAGGCCATCCAGCTCTGTAAGTAGTGTGTCGACCACCCTCTCGCTCACGAACGAGTCGCCGTTTCCGGTGTCTCTTGTCGACGCTATTGAATCTATCTCATCTATGAATATTATGCACGGGGCCGCCTGCCTCGCCTTCCTGAATACTTCGCGCGTCGCCTTCTCGCTTTCACCGACGAACTTGCTGAGCAATTCCGGTCCTTTTATCGATATGAAGTTCGCCTCCCTCTCTGTGGCCACGGCCTTTGCAAGCATCGTTTTACCTGTGCCTGGCGCTCCGACAAGAAGAATCCCTCTTATTGGGCGTATGCCCATCTTCTCAAATGCTTCAGGGTTCTTTATCGGCATCTCAACCGCCTCCTTGAGCTGCGTCTTTACAAAGGACAACCCGCCAACGTCATCCCAGTGTATGTTCGGCCGCTCGACGAACACCTCCCTTAGCGCACTCGGCTGTATGCTCCTATAGGCATTTATGAAATTGTCGCGACTTACATGAAGGTTCATTAGAATTTCATTGGGTATCGACTTCTTGTCTACTATCGTAGGAAGCACCTCTCTCAGCGAGCACATTGCAGCTTCTCTTGCAAGTGCGGTGAGGTCTGCGCCTGTGTAGCCATGCGTCAGGTCGGCAAGCTCGTCAAGGTTGACATCCTTGAGCGGCATGTTCCTCGTGTGTATCTGAAGAATCTCCTTCCTTGCGTTCCTGTCAGGTACTCCTATCTCTATCTCTCGGTCGAACCTTCCAGGCCTCCTCAATGCTGGATCGATTGCATTCTGTCTATTAGTTGCACCGATGACTATGACTTGGCCTCTCGATCCCATGCCGTCGAGAAGTGCCAACAGCTGTGATACCATCCTTCGCTCAACCTCGTTTGTTGCCTCCTCTCTTTTCGGCGCAATCGCATCTATCTCATCCATAAATATTATTGTAGGTGCCTTCTCCTTTGCCTCATTGAATATCTCACGGAGCTTCTCCTCGCTCTCCCCTACGAACTTGCTCACAAGTTCCGGCCCTGATATGTCTATGAAATGGGCGTCGCTTTCGTTTGCCACCGCCTTTGCAAGCAGCGTTTTCCCTGTGCCTGGCGAACCATAAAGAAGAACACCGCGCGGGGGCTCTATGCCCAGGCGTTCGAACAGCTCAGGGTACCTTATGGGCAGCTCTACCATCTCGCGTATCTTCTGTATCTCCGTCTTGAGTCCGCCTATGTCCTCGTAGTGGACATCACCTATCTTAACCATCGATTCCGATATGGGTTCAGTACGCACAACCATGTCGGTGTCTTTTGTGACGCGGACAACTCCATGGGGTGAGACCTGCGCCACCACGAAGTTGAACACATAGCCGAACATAGGTATTGGCACAACGTCGCCCCTCACAAGCGGCTTGTCCTCAAGCTTGTTCTTTGCGTATTCGGCAAAATCCGGTGATATAGGTGTTCTCTGGTTTGGCGGTGGGGCAAGTATCACCTTCTCGGCGCTGTTCACCGTTGCTTTCGTTGTGAATACACGGTCGCCTATTCCCACGCCGAGGTTCTGCCTTATCCATCCGTCTATCCTTATGAAATCGAGGCCCTCGTCCTGTTGGTGCGCAGCCATGACTATCGCTGCGGTCGACCGCCTCTTCCCCTTTATCTCTAGCATATCGCCAGGGGTAACGTTGAGAAGCTTCCTTGCCTTTGAATCCACTCTGGCGATGCCCCTGCCGTCATCAGTGACCAGCGCGCTGGCAACCGTCAGCTCAATTCCGTTTACCATGTTCACCCTCCTCTAGAAAGAGAATGTACTATTATATAAAACGCAGCAACGCCTTTAATATCTTTGTGTATGTTTCGGCATGCTGCCATTAAGGGTTACTCGTCCCCTTCGTTATCGTCGCCTTCTTCATCGTCGTCCTCCCAGTCTTCGTCGTCACCTTCGTCATCGTCTCCGGTGTCGTCGTCCGCAAGCTTGTACATGTCGGGTACATCCATTCAAATCACTTTCTGGCGCCACGCGCCATACTACGCTGTGTTATTGAGCATATCATATAAAAACCTTTCTGTGAAATCCGTAATTGCCTATATTAGAGCCGGGCTGTGTGCGTTGCTCTCTTCCCTCGTAAAAAAGCTAACATATAAATATTTAACCGCCAAATACTAAAATGAACCGGGCGTTTTTTACTGGGGGAAAGGCTCAATCCACCTGTTCGCTCAATTATTAATTTACACTAAAGTGATGACATGGTAGACAAACCACACCTGAATCTGATCTTTATAGGTCACGTAGACCACGGAAAGTCTACGACAGTTGGAAGGCTTCTGTACGCGACTGGCGTGATAACCGACAGGGACCTCGCAAGGTACAAGGAAGCGACAGCACAGTTCAATAGGCCTACGTTTGAATTCGCTTTCGTGATGGACACTCTCAAGGAGGAGCGCGAGCGCGGTATAACAATAGACATACAGCACAGGGACTTCCAGACATCGAAGTACTACTTCACAATAATAGACGCACCAGGCCACCGCGACTTTGTAAAGAACATGATTACTGGAGCAAGCCAGGCGGACGCTGCTGTTCTTGTAGTAAGCGCGAAGGACGGAGTGCAAGCCCAGACAAGGGAGCACGCACAACTCATCTTCGTATTGGGGGTGCAGCAGGTAATAGTCGGGGTAAACAAGATGGACGAAGTGGGATATGATCAGCAGAAGTACGAGACCACAAAGAAGCAGGTGGGCGACATGCTCAAGACAATGGGCTTCAAGGTGGACCAGATGCCTTTCATACCGTATTCCGCTCAGATGGGCGATAACGTCAAGGACAAGTCTGACAAGACGGCATGGTACAATGGGCCTACGCTTCTTGCAGCGCTCGACAATCTCAAGGTGCCGGAGAAGCCGATAGACAAGCCGCTCAGGCTCCCTATACAGGACGTGTTCAGCATATCAGGATTCGGGACAGTGCCCGTAGGCAGGGTAGAAAGCGGAGTGCTGAAGGCCGGAGACCAGATAGTAATAATGCCCAGCGGGGTGAAGACAGAGGTCAAAAGCATTGAGATGCACCACCAGCAGCTGCAGAAAGCCGAACCTGGCGACAATGTCGGATTCAACATAAAGGGAATAGAGAAGAAGGACGTAAAGAGGGGCGACGTGGTCGGGCCGGCAAACAACCCCCCGACAGTAGCTACCGAGTTCACTGCGCAGGTGATCATACTGCACCACCAGAACGTCATAGCTAGAGGATATACTCCAGTATTCCACATACACACGGCACAGATCGCGTGCACGTTTGAGGACATAATGGAGAGGAAGGATCCAAAGACAGGGCAGACTGTGGAACAAAACCCGCAGACGATAAAGACTGGGGATCTTGCAATAGTCAAGATAAAGCCGACAAAGCCCGTCGCGCTCGAGAAGTTCAGCGACTTCAAGCCATTGGGCAGGTTCGCGATACGCGACATGGGAGAGACGATCGGCGCAGGGGTCATAATCGACGTGACAGCTAGGAAGTGAATGGATGGCGACTGCGGTCATAAAGCTGGTTAGCACCAAGGCAAAGGACGTTGACACGATCGCCAAGCAGATAAAGGAGATAGTCACCGCGATAAACATCAAGTGCAAGGGCCCAGTGCCTCTTCCAACAAAGGTCATCTCGCAGACTACAAGGAAGGCGCCATCACACCAGGGAAGCCACACCTACGAGAGGTGGGAGATGCGCTTCCACAAGCGTCTCATTACAATAGAGAGCAGCGAGCAGGCTCTGCGCCAGATAATGAGGATCCCTGTTCCCGACACTGTTCAGATAGAGATGAGCCTGAGCTAATCCTTGGTCATCGGAGAGAATAACACTTGGTTATAGTATTTTATTACTAAGTGGCGTTGTCATATTATAATACCTAAGTTATATTAAAATATAACTTTGGTTATATAATAGAAAGATTTATATATTTATTACCCAAGTTATAATAAAGTATTAACTTCGGTGATATCATCAATATACCTCTGAGAAACAGGTTGAAGAAAAGAGCCCAACAGGACGTTGCGCTCTTGGAGGACGTCCTTGTCAGGATACTCTATGAAACCGACAACACCATAGAGATACATGGCGGCACAGTGATTTGGAGGTGCTATGGGGGAAAGAGGTTCTCGAAAGATATCGACATATACATGGCATCAGAGGAAAAGCTGCAGGATTTAAAGGACCGCATAAGAGACACGGCGAGCAGGTATGACGCGAAGGTGGAGAAACTTAAGGATACCGGCAATCTGATCTACATCTCATTTTTATTGGGTAACATCTATTCTGAGATAGACATAAACTACAAGTCCTACTACAAAGACCCGGTAATAAAGCAGTACGAAAACCTTGATGGCACCTTTTATGAAATACTTACGCTGCCGCCGGAGGTTCTCATAAATGAAAAAATAAATGCATACACCGACAGGGAGTCAATAACAGATTTGTATGACATAACGATTCTCCTAGAACATGCTGACATAACACGTGTAAAACCACAGCTAAAAAAGTTCGTCTCCTCCTTAAAAACACCAGCCAAAGTAAAGGAGGAAGAGTCTAGGCTGCAGGGCCTCATATACGAGGGGCCGATACCATCGTTCAGAACGCTGGTGGACCGCATAAAGGGCAAGATATCATGACAAAATACATAGGGCTTCTGAGGGACCGGTTCAATAATTATGATTACCCTGTCTTCACACTAACTGATGTGCGGGTCCTACTTGGTAGGATGCGGATAAGCCCAGAATACCTGAAGATCATGATCAACCACCTGATAAAGACCGGGGAGATAAGAAGAATAGCAAAGGGGGTATATACATTCCATGACGACATCGCAGTAGTCGGTTTCGCGTTCAGGCCGTTCTATTACGGATTGGAGGACGCATTAACATACAGGAACTTCTGGACCCAGGCAACCAACCCCGTAATCCTGACAGAAAATCCGGTAAGGGAGGGCCTTAGGAAATTCGATAGTGCGAACTATGTGGTCAAAAGAATTAAACCAAGGTTCTTTTTCGGGTTTGATTTCATAAAGTACTATGATATGTGGCTGCCGGTATCTGATGCAGAGAAAACACTGATAGACCTCATCTACTTCAAGCACGGGATAATAGAAGATGCGCTTGGGCCGCTGCTCAAGTCGTTGAATAAGGAGAAGCTGGACAACTATCTCAAACATTACAGTGCAGGCTTCAGGAAAAGACTGTACTCCTACGTGGGCGCGAACAGGTTGGCAGAGAGCGCAAAGGAGATGAAGGCGGTTCTATAATACGCGCATCCTCACCAGTGAAATAGCTACCTTGCTCTCTTCTTTATCTCTGAGATGGTCTTGAGAAGGTCAGCCTCCTCGATGCTTATGAGGTTTGAGAACTCCCCCCTGAGGCGGCGCTCGTCCTCATCTGTTACCCTTGTGTATAGTATGTGGCGCTCGCGCACTTGACGGCCGAATGTCGGCTCGTCCATCGATATCGCCACGCTGTCGCCCTTCTTTGCTGATTCCAGAGGTGATCTTTCGTTCTGTATGCCCTTTATCTTGCCTATCACCTCCCCGATGTCATTCATGAGGAGCCACCCCACCTTTATCCTTCCTACAACCACGTTTATGCCGAATATGGCCGGATGGGACACGCGGAAGGTGCTGTTCGGAAGCACCTCTATCTTTCCCGGGAAGACTAGCCTGCTCTCCGCTTTGCTCACGCTGCTCTTTTGTATATCATCCACCAATAGTTTGTAATCATCTATAAGTTTGTATATTATATTGCTGTTTATTACCTTCACTCCACTATCGAAGGATGCCGCCTGCGCATCCGGGTCCATGGTCACGTTGAACGAGAGTACCACCTCATAGGTAGGATTCACGGACAACTGCGAGAACGCGTCCACAATGTCCCGCTTGTTGACATCTCCGAGCCCCTTCTTGCTTATCTTGAAGCCCATGCTCTCCATGAGCCTGGATATCGCCTCTAGGCTGCCTATCGAATCCGTCTTCAGTACAATGCCATTCTTCTCAGTGCTGAAGACGTCGCCCAACTCTGAATTTATCTCGTTCGAGTAGTTCTGGTCCGTCACCTGTATCACCGGAGAGCCTGCCATCGCCTCCTCAAGACCTGTCCCGCTTATCTTGACTCCTGATGCGGCTGACACACTCTCTACGTAATCGAACTTGCTTGCGCTCTCGCGTATCTCCTGCAACGGCTTTGCCTTGAGCAGAGCCTTTATCTTCGCTGTCGCTATCCCGTTGGGCGTGGCGAACGCTATCACGTCGTTCGTCCTCAGCGACCCGTCATACAGTATGACATCGATGGTCGTGCCAAGCCCCTTCACCTCCTTCTTCTCGAGTATGCTGCCCTTGCCAGGCCCGCTCACCTCTATGTTCAGCCGCATCTCGAGGTATTTCTGCGAGAGCCCTGTGGCGACCATGAGCAGCTCGGCTATGCCCTCTCCTGTCTTTGCGCTCAACGGGACTATGGCGAGCTCCCTCTGGAAATTCTTCACGCGGTCGTAGCGCTCCGCGTTGAAGCCGAGCTCGCTCAGCTTTCCTATCATCTGGAAGACCGTCTCCTCCAAAGCGTTCTGGACGCCCTGGTTCTGCTGCACGAAAGCCTCGGCAAAGCTCCTCGACTTTGTGTTTATCCACCCGGTAATGAGATCAATCTTGTTGGCCGCTATTATGAAAGGGGTGCGATACTCCTTCAGTATGTCAATCGCCTCGATGGTCTGCGGCTCGAATCCCTTCGATATGTCGACAACAAGTACTGCAAGGTCTGCCACGCTTCCGCCCCTCCTTCTAAGATTAGTGAACGCTTCATGACCTGGCGTGTCTATGAAAAGAAGCCCGGGTATTGTAATGTTGCCCATGCTCTTCAGCATAGGCCCACATATCTTCTCTATCACATCAAGGGGAACCTCGCTCGCCCCTATGTGCTGGGTGATGCCTCCGGCTTCCCTTGCCGCAACCGTGCTGCTCCTTACGCGGTCAAGTAAAGAAGTTTTTCCCGAATCTACGTGGCCCATTACGACCAGTATAGGCTGCCTTATCATCTCCATCACAGAAATAGCTCCCTATAATTATTGTATCGAAGATATAAAAAGGATAAGTTGGAAAACTGGCTCAGCACCTTATTACCCTAAGCCCAGCTAGCTCAGCCACCCCAAGCTGCTTCTCATCGCTTGAAACAAGGTCGCACCCTTCACCAAATGCGACGGCTATGAACAGGCTGTCGTAAAAGCTTATGCCATTCTTAACAGAGATATCGAACGCCCTGGCAATATGCCTGTTTTGATCAAACAGCAAGACATCCCTGCAGTAATCGGACAGCAGTTCCACTGCAGTGCTCTCGGCTACCTCTTTCTTGCGAACCTTCCTTGAAAGCGCGTTTCCGAACTCGATCAGCGCGGTCGATATGGTGCCGCCAGCCATAACATATTCCTCTACGCGCTCCCAGCCCTCCTCTCTAGAATAATACTTTACTAATGTCGAGGAATCAATGAGCAACATCCCTATCGTACCTTATTGTCTTTACAGCCCAACCCCTCTTGGAAGGCTTGACCTTGCCGCTGCTGAGTATCCTATGGGCCTTCTCTATCGTCCTCTTCAGCGCAAGCTGCTTCCCCCTCAGTATCAGGTAGTCCTTCAGCGCGCTTTCCACGTTAATCCCCTCCTTCTCCAGCTTCTCCTTGAGCTCTTTCTTGATTCTTACGCTTACAACCACGCTGTCCATAACATCGTCTATATAATGTTTGTAAACATATATAAACATTTGTATACAAATTAAGCATAGGCCTAATTACTTTTACTATATTACACATTCATATATTTAAATATATGGTGTGCGTGCTTGGCTCCGAGATATTCATACGTTTCCAGGAAGTGTGGTGTCCGT
>CAZCIA010000022.1:0-8784 GCA_964498845.1 Microcaldota archaeon | reverse complement strand
TAAGTATGATATTAACTGAAGTACGGCAAGGCCGTTAGCTATTGCCAGTACAAGAAATTAATGCAGCAACCTAATCTACTTGGCCTTGGTTGGTTTGCCGATGGTAATCTCCACCACCAACTCCTCCTTGCCCTCGCTTCTAAGCTGGTTCTTAAGGTTGACAATATCAGGGTTTCTAGAGTTCCTTAGCAGCCTACTCACTGCAGACCTATCAAGAGAAGGATCCAGCATAAACTCCTTTACGTCGACCTTTGCGCCCTTGAGCCTTTCCACTAAATCCTCTTCCTTCATGCCTCGCGCATACCTGGGCTCCTTCCTAACCGTTATATTCTGGTCGTCAAATATTATGATCGTACGGTACGGGTCATTCGGATCCTCCCTGACCAAAGCGCCCCCAAACTTGGCCAGCACATCTATCTTTTTGGAATCGCTAAGCAGATCTCCAAGCGTCTTCCTAGGTTTTTCCTTGTCGTCGCGCGCAGCCTCAAACACCGTGAACTTCGCATTGTAGGAGGCCAGAAGGTCCCTGACCTGGTTCACAATTTCTATTCCGCGTTCTGTCTCTCGCTCCGTCCTTGTTTTAGTATGCTGCACAGTTCTAGTTGATGGACCAGCCATTAGCTCACAATATCGCATATTTGTTCAGATATATAGCCCTATTCTTTTCCATTTTCATCGCTCAGTAAGTCGGGTGCGACTCCTCGACACCCTCCTTTTTGTTCATGTACAATGCGCAAACGAATAGCAGGGATGACGCCCTGTTCAGGAATGACAGAAGGTTAGGATTGAGCTTCTGCTTCTTAGACAAAGAAACCGCCGATCTCTCGGCCCTCCTGGCAACAGACCTGGCAAGGTGCAGGTATGCGCTCGAGATAGAGCCTCCAGGCAGCACGAATTTCTTGAGCTGCGGTACCTTTGACCCGATGTCATCTGTCTGCTCCTCAAGCCATTTCACGTCAGCCCCCGTTATCCTCTTCGCGGACTTACTGGCTTCGCTAGATGCTGCATCCGCTCCAGCCTTGAATAGCTTGTCCTGTAGCATTCTCATTATCTCAGATACATGCTCGTCTGTTGTGTTGGCCACAGATACTCCTATGGCGCTGTTCAGCTCGTCTATGTCACCAAGCAGCGCCGCCATCTGCGTACCTTTCGATATGCGGCCGAAGCCCATGGTATCCGTTTCGCCTTTGTCGCCACGCCCAGTGTAATAGCGCATCCTACCCCTATTTATTTGATGAGTAAAGATTATAAGCTGTTCATTGGAATTCTATTGGGGCCCGTGGTCGAATGGTAAGATGTTACCTTCACAAGGTAAAGACCGGGAGTTCGATTCTCCCCGGGCCCATCTTCCGCAGATATTATCAAGCGTAGGCCTTTACCCTCTTTCTGCCCCGTGCAATCTGAATCGCCTTTTCTACCGTCTTACTGGCATCGAGTATCTCTATCTCTAGCAGTACTCCCTTTTTGTTATAGTGCATTATTACATTGCCCTTCTGCTTGCCAAAATCAAATTTACCCCTGCCCAGCTCGATCAGGAGAATGTCCGCCTTATGATCGTATCTATACTTCATACCTTTCACTATCTGTTTTATATAAAATTATAACTTTATTCTTTCTTAACTCTTTGCTTTCTTCTACAACAACCCTTAACACGTATCCATTCAATCTTTTTTGATATATTCTCCTGCCACCCTTTCCAGCAACGATACTGGACGGATTTTCAAGTGCATCCATCAGCATCTCTCTCGAAACAGCGTATTCTTGCATCCTCCCCAAAGCGTGCCAAATTATCTCTACTTCCATAAACAGACCTAGATGTATATTGTAGCAAAGGTATAAATATTTATCATGATATAAATACTTATACTTTAGTAAATAAATCGGTAGTCAAATGGGACTCAAAACTCTTCTAACGGCCGTCTCTCCAAGACAGAAAGAAAGGCCCATCTACTTCAGCATGGCCAGCCTCACATTCTCTGTAACCAACGATAAGCCCACGTCGGTTCTTGAGGTCGACAGCACAAAATTCAGGAGCATAGGCACAAATGGGCATGGCATTATGTACTCGATAGCGTCGGAGCCTGTCAGCATCGAGGAGGCGGACATGATGCGGATGGCAAAGGCCAGGCTCATCGACGCCATAATAGAGAGGAAAGCCCTAAACTGGGACAAGAGCGAGCTGTCCAGCTTTTCGCAGAAGGCGGCCGAAAAGTTCCTTGGGCAGAAGCTTTCATCAGATAAAACAAAGGTGCTCGCGTACATGGTCACCCACGATACAGTAGGGTACGGCCCGATAAGCGTGCTGCTTGACGACTCTGGAGACATAGAGGAGATAGAGATGAATGCACCTATGTCAAACATCGTGATTTACCACAGGAGGTACGGCCGATGCACTACCAACATGCGATTCAACAGCGAGGCAGACTTCATGTACACGATAAACCGGATGGCGGCCCCATCAGGCAAGGAGCTAGGCCAGGTCAATCAGGTAATAGACGCCCAGTTAGGGCAGTGCAGGCTGCACGCGCAGGCCAGACCATACGCAATAAGCGGTGGGTCAGCCTCAATAAGGATAAACCACGGCATAACGCTTGGGATGCGCGAGCTACTGCTCAACAAGACCATCACGCCAAGCGCGCTTGCTTATCTCTGGATGGCCGTGGAGGCAGGCAAGAACATCATAATATCAGGAGCGCCGGGCTCCGGCAAGACTACGATGCTCACAGCCATATCCTCATTCCTGCCTAGAGACCTCAGGATCGTGACAATAGAGGAAGAGATAAACGAGATATGCCTTGACAGGGGCCTCAGCCATCTGGTGCAGCTCCGTAGCAGCTCACCAGGCATGGGCATAGGCGACCAGGTGAGGAATGCGCTGCATATGCGGCCTGAGATGCTGGTAATAGGTGAGATACGGGGCAGCGAGGCCAATGACGTCTTTTCGGGCGCTAACATAGGGGTCCCGTTCATGACGACCATGCACAGCGACGGCGACGGAAACGCGTTGCTAGCAAGGCTCTATTCGAAGCCGATGCACCTGGAGGACTCTTTAATCAGGAGGCTTGATATCACGCTCTTCATGCGCAGGAACCCAGATGGCTCCAGAAAGCTTGAGAGCATGTCGGAGTACCTCTGGGCAGACGAGCCTGGCCAACGGCCGCTGAGCATATCGAGCATAGCCGTATCATCGCTTGTCGACGAAGATGCGGTCAAAGGCTCCATTCTTGTGATGGGAAGCAGGGCCGCCTTCAACGAGTTCAAAAGGAGGGGGGAGCATCTGAGCAAGCTTATGTCGGATGGCATGGCCGTCGACCCTGCGGTGCACATCCGTGATTATCGATGATTGCATGCCAAGAGCGATAAGCCTGCAGGACCTGCTTGACTTTCTTCCATCGATAGCTGCATGCACCGTGCTGCTCATCGTATTCGGGCCATTGTCTGTGCTGATGTTCCCTATGATATTGGTGGCATCGTTCGCTCTTTTGCTTTACAAAAAGAGGATAAAGGCAGGCGAGCTGCGCAAGCATGAGCTCAGGGAGTCTGCGAAGGCGATGCGCGCGATTCATGGCAGCATAAGCAAAGGTATGAATATCGCCGGATCAATCGAGAAGGCGGCGCGCAGCGTCGAGGGCAGCGGAATAAGCAGCGTATTAGTGTCGTTAAAACAGAGGATTCTTCTTGGGCAGGATCTTGCCAGAGCTGCGGATGCAGAGGCGTCTAAGAATGCCAGCTGGCGCGCATCCGCAGGCGCATTTGAGCCGCTGCAGAGGGAATATGCTGCCATTGGCAGTGTCGGTGCATCTGCGTCCAACTCAGCCATAGCGCTCGAGAAGAGATACGCAGAGATAAGGACAAACGAGGACGGCAGGCTACCGCGTTACCTAATAATCGGTATGGTATCAAGCACAGTACTACCAAGCATGGCTACCTTTGCGTTCGTAGGCTACTCCATACTCTACTATTCGGCAATCTTCCTGCTGCTATACTGTGCAATAATGCTGGGCGTGCTTCCTAACGTCTATTCCGCAGTGCGCATGAAACTATCTGGGTTGTACAATGGCTAGCATTGCCGCCTTTTACAAGGATATCGTAGCCCTGTCGTCCGCAACCGCGGCCTCAGCAACGGCGCTGACGGGGAGCATGTACCTGTCAGCGCTTTTGGTAGCTGCCGCTGCTGCCTTCTACATGTCTGCAAGGAAGAGGGTAAAATCAAACACCGAGATGGAGCTCTACAGCTTCCTTAGATCGCTTTCAGGGTCGTACAAAAGGAGAAGGGCCATGCTCGCCTCTTTGGAGGAGTCGCTGTCAGGCGCATCCGACATTGAGAATAAATTATCTAACGCGCTCCTTAGGTACAAAAGCGGAGACGCATTAGCGTTCCTTAATGTAAATGCCCAGAGCACACACGCATCAGACCTGGTAAACCTGATATGGAGGGCGCTGCGCTTCGGCGATGACGTTTACATTGAACTGTGCAGCCTGAAGTGCAGCATAAGCAGCGAGATGGACAGGCACATTAAGCGGATAGGCCAGGTCAACAACGCCAGGTTCGTCAGCCTGATAGGCATAGTCCTATTCTTCCCGCTCTTTGCAGGCATAGGCACAACTATACTCGCATCGGCTCCGCAGCTCGGCTCCCCAAGCAGGATCAGCATAACCAGCATTGCCTTCGTCTTTGCCTCCTACCTGGCAATAGAATCGTTCGTGCACTTCAGGGGCGATCCGTCCATGAACGCAGTCAGGAAGGCTTCATCAACAGCGTTGTGCAGCTCGTTCGGCTTGCTTCTATTGAAGGCAGGATCGCTTTTCGCTATAAGCGCAATATAGGTGGAAACATGAGAATAGGAATGCCATACATGACGGAGATGAGGGCGCTGCTCCTCATCGCAAAAAGCAGGAAAGGGCAGGGCTCCCTGGAGTACATAATGATGCTCTCAGCAGTGGGCATCGTTGTGGTGGTAGCCCTAGCAATGGTGACGCAGCTGAAGGGCACGGCCCTCCACGCGTTCACCAGCAACGGGGCAAGCATAACCTCGCAGCTGGGCAGCGAGCTGAGCAACCTGACCAACAGCGTGTAGGCGGTGCAATGAGGGCGCAGCTCTCCCTTGAGTTCCTCATATACGTGGGGATAGCCATGGCGTCGATGGTGGCGATGCTCGGCCTTTACATCAGGGGGAGCGCCCCTCTAGCCTCGTACAGCACCCAGGCGGAAGTTGAAGGATTTGTCGCAGGCGTCAACGCCAACATGGCGGCGCAGCACAGCAGCTTCTACGCATACCTGCCAAAAGGAATGTGCAGTATCACCGCGTCGGGCAGCTTCATCACTTATATGAATCGGACATACAGGTTTTACGGTAATGTCAGCCTGCGCCTTGGGAGCGGGTGCGCTGGCAGTTCAATCGCATTGGTGCACACAGACATGCTCCAGAACGGCACGCTGCTCGTAAGCTGATCAAATGAGAATGCAGATAACCCTCGACATACTGATCGCGTTCGCGATATCGGGAACGTTCGCCATCCTCATAGCATCGATGTCATACGGCATGTCCAATTCACTGACGGCCCAACTCTCTGGGCTTACCAATGCCATCGGGCGCGCGTCCTCCGCGCTGAACTACAGCATATACCCCACACAGCAGTTCAGGATAGAGCGGGGATGAGATGAAAGGAGTATTTGCAAGCACGGAGGCGATTGTAGGCGCGCTCGCATTCTCACTATTCTTCCTGGCATTCTCGGTGAGCAGCCTGCTGTCACAAACGTCTGCAAGCAAAGCTATAACCAATGAGGCAGCCTACATTAACATGAATGCCAGGCTCCAGCACTCGCTCTTCCTGATCGACAGGCTTGGCATGAATATGAGTCAGGTCATAAGCCAGTTGGACTATGACATAGGCGCACGGAACTATTCGATAACGCCGTTCGCCTCTCCCTATGCTTCCAACTACCCCATCTCAAGGATTGCGGCGATAGGCAACAGAGTCTATTACATAAATGTTGATATCAATGAAAGTTAGATCCCAATCAAGCACAGAGTTCCTCGCCATTCTCGCTGCAGTGGCAGCCTTCTCCGTTGTCGCGCTTGCTGTGTATGCCCACTTCAGCTCCGCCCAAAGCTCTCTATACAAGGGCATAAGCGGCATATCCGGGAACCTGCCAGGTCAGGCCAGCAAGAACACGGTAGGTGCACCACACATCGACATGTATATGGTTGCGCCGAACACAACGACAGTAAACAAGAGCACCGGCGTGTACCTGATTGTTGACGGGCAAGGAGCCATAAGCGTTCTGGCTAGCGCATCAGGGCAGGGCATAAGCGTTTACCCGAGCTGGCAGAACTCCACATTCCGGGGTTTCGGTATACTTGAGTTTACCGCCATAGCAGGCAGCTCCGGCGCAAAAAGCGTTTCAATAGAGGCCAGCGCCACATCAGGCAATACAACAATAACGAGGAATCAAAGCGTAGTGATGATAGCTTTGCAGGGACCCAGCCTTGACGCATCCAACCCTGCTTCAGTTAATGCTTCATTCACCGGCTCGATAGTAGAAAACGGCCAGCAGAGGATGGATTATTATGTGTCGAAGCCGAGCCAGATCTACAATGTAACATACTGGTCGCACTGCACGTACATAGGGTTCTTCGGAGGGATACTTCCTGAGCCAGCACAGTGCGGCGCGAACACGTGGGGCTTCGATACCGGTGACAGCTCCTGCAACGTCTTCGCCTATGACGGCGACAACCGGTTCTACTGCTTTGCGCTGCAGGGTGACAATGCTAACGCGAGCTCCATAGGCCAGCAGTCCGGGTACCTTTACAACATAACGCTCCGGATATCGAATGCAAGCCTGGCCCTACAGGCGACCCTTACCGATAATGCGTCAAGCGGCGAGCTCATCAACAGCAACGGTGGAGAATATGGATATGCAGAAATCACTAGCGTGTATGCGCCAGATGTGTATCCTGTTCCGTATCTAGCCTACGCCGTACTTGGGAAACAGAATAGGATAAGCGCCGTGAACATAAGTGCATATTCCAATTATTCCAGCATGCACAACCAGGTAACCCAGCTGCTCAACATATACAACAGCACAGGGGGTGCTGACCTGGGATACATCGAAGGATTGATATCAGAGCTTAACAGGAGCGCAAGCCGGCTGGCAAGCTCTCAGCCGGTCAACGGTTCGGCCTGCTTGCCGACAAGTCAGAGCTACCCGACCTATTATTCCTGCACGACTCACAGTCTCAACTTCAATATCCTCGTGCATCTGAACGGCAGCCAGTATTCAAGCGCAAACAAGACCTTTTACATAGGGAGTTCTGTTGTAAAGGTGGAAGGATGAAGGCGCAGGCCGCTCTTGCAGAAGCATTAGTCGCAGCAGTCATATTTGCCACCGCTGGTGCCATAGTTGCAGGAATGTCATACCATACATCACTCTTCCGACCGTCAAGCACGAACATGCAGAATGCGGAGTTCGACATAGAGAGCATAGCATACAGCAACACATACTTCGGAAAGTGCATGACGGATTCAAACACATCATGCATCTCCTCGATGCTGCGGAGCATAAATGTGCATTATAAGCTCAGCTATTCGAAGCTGCAGGTTGGTGGTACTGCAGCCGATAGCGGCAACTATTCGCTGTGCGGGAACAGTGATCACTTTTGTTTCCCTCTATTGGTAAATGCATCTTACGTATTGGTGTGCGAATACACGTGCAGTGATTGAGATGGCGTACGGGATAATTGTTGGGGTATCGTGTTTGATAGCGTTGGGTGCAATAGCCAATGTTTATCAATATGCAAACTTGCAGAATCAGGTTGGTATATACACCGCTTCGTATAGCGGCATAGTAAGGCTTGAGGAATTTCAGCTTGGCCCGGCTCAGAATCTTTCCATTCTCGCCTATGCCACTAAGTTAGATAATGTTTGGTTATCCACCACAAACGGTATCTCTGTGGCAACTGCCGGGGAATATTCCAGCATCTCTCTCATCTCTTCTCCCCAAACCTCCCCCTGAATAGCTCAGACAGGAGGTACGATGCCTGCATCCACCTATCTCTCAGTATGCTGGTGAGCACCCTTGACGCGTACACGGTCTTTGACTTGGCCAGCTTGGACTTTGTCCCCCTCCTAGGCTCGTATGATATGCGGACGTTCCTCAGCCTGAACCTGCGCTTTGCAAGCTCCATTTCAAAAAACAGCGTCCCGCTGTAGTAAGGCTTCACTCTTTTTATCGATTCAAATGCATGTCTGCTCATTGCAAAGGAACCGCTGAAGACATCCCTCATCCTCTGCAGGAACAGGACGTCGAATGCCATCGCGAACAGGAAGTTGCCAAGCTTAAGGTAAGGCTGCATGGCCTCGAATGAGCAGTCGGCTCTGTTCCCTGACGCGAAGTCAGCATCCCTGCGCTTCACCGCGTCTACCACCCTCTTCAGGTCGCTGACCAGGTACGTGCCATCGGGATCAAGCGACGCAAGCACCTTCGTGCCCTTTGCCAGTGAAAACCCCTCCATTATCGCGTACTCGTAGCCCTTAGATTTTTGCACCTTGACCTTCGCGCCTGTGCCCTTGAAAAGCCTCCTGTAGGTGAGATCGCTCTTGTCAACTATGATGAGTTCAACGTCGCTGCCGAAGACCTTGAATATCTCCTTCACTACCTCTGGCGCTCGCTCCTCCATCATTGTGGGTGCGATTATGCTAACTTCTACCATAACACACATTTTTACTCGTAGGGCAAGAATACCACGACTTTTAAGTCGTGGATGAATTGCACGTTTCGAT
>CAZCIA010000021.1:0-9281 GCA_964498845.1 Microcaldota archaeon | reverse complement strand
TTGTAAATGGAGATGATGTAATGATGACAATGCACTACGCTGAGCCACTGGCCGTGAAGATGATCTTGAGTGCTGATGCAGGGGTAATAGCTTGCCAAAAATAACTAAGGCGACAGTAAAGAGGCTTGTGAACAGGAGCGGTCCGATAAGGCTCACCGACAAGGCTGCAGAGTCGATATCTGCCATACTGGAGAGAAAGGCCAAAAAGATAGCAAGGTACGCGATGCTGCAAGCGAAGAAGGAGGGCAGGAAGACGATACTGAAGGAGGATATTGATTCCTACAGGATGAAGTTCGGTGATTAGACGCAGGCAAGCATATCGGAAGGCGAAGGCGGAAGGGTGCGCGTGGAATACGAGAATGACGGCGCAAAGATAATCGTGCTTTTCGAACCAGTCAATAGTAACACCTTAGAAAGCAGATTTGACCCAATTGGGAGCATAATAAATCAGAGGCTTATCAAGGGAGATGACACCAGCGGCATAGCAAAGGACTTTGTCGCCGGCATGGGTGTAGATGCGGTAAAAGGCGAATACAGGGATGTTGTACTCCAAAAGGCATGCCCCAGCTGCGGCAACACGCCATTATCGAGGTACATCGACACGATGTTCAGCATAAAGGAGGTCCCGGTCATGCCCCTTTACCTATGCGGCAAATGCAATACGAGGAGCTACTACCTCACAGATGAGTACCTGAAGAATCTTGTCAAGGACAACAGCGTGCTTTTCGAGGAGACGGAGCTGGCGGAGATGAGCAAAGATGAAGGCACATTCATGACCGAACTGAGAGCATACATAATAAGAATATTTGCATCGCAAAGGGTTATGCAGATAAAGTGAGAAAATGGCAATCCTACTTTCCGAACTGTACGGCAAGCAGATAATAACGAACGAGGGCAAGAAGATAGGCCTTGTCGAGGATGCAATACTTGACTTCGAGAACGGCAAGGTCGCAAACCTGCTTCTCATAAAGGCGGAGGCGCTCACCAGGAGCGACAACACAGCAATGCTCCTTGCGAAAAATAGCGTAAAGTACGAGCGCGTGAAGAATATATCCTCTACGATAATAGTGGGCAGCAAGTGACTAATCGGTCTTAACCTCTCTTGAAAGGTTCGGCCTGCTCTTAACTATTACCCTAGAGCCGCAGTACTGGCACCTTACAAAGTTGTCAAGCTGCTTTATCTTCTTCCCGCAATGCACACACACATAGGGCATAATATCATCTATTCTCTTTCTTCAGCCAGCTTACAAAGTCCTTATGCAGCTGCGATCCAGCGGTGTCAATCACCCTTATGGTCATCTTGCCGTTGTAGTGCTCGTCATCCAGCTCCAAGACCGGCTTGTAGTCCTTCATCTCCGCATAGTGGACCTCCATCCAGTGTATCTTTCCCTTGAAGTAGTCCTTAACAATCTCTTCTGCCATGGGAGCAGAGGCGAAGCTGAAGAGAACCCCATTGCACCAGTAGAGCGGTAGCGTCACGCCGGGGGTGATTCTCTCCCTAAGCAGGTCCTCCATCGCCACCTTTGCTACATCATGGACCACAAGCGTGTTTATCGGATCATATATTATGTCTACCATATCATCTCCTCTTCGCGAAGTCCTCGACCATCCTCCTTGCGACCTCCCCTGCCGCTGTCGTCATCGTGTAGGCCCCCCCGGCATACGTTGCTCCGCAATGCCTGCATTTCCATATGCTGGTGCCTATCCTTTTGACAGTCTCGCGGCCGCACATCTCGCACTTGTAGAATGCCTGCTTCTGGTCCTTTACGGCATTGTACCTCTTCCTTACACGTGCGCCGTATCTTATGCTTGCATTTGCCATTCAATCATCTAGAATTCTCAATCTGTTTTCTGAGCTCTGCATGCTTGGCAAGTGCGACCTCGGTCATCTCCCCGACCTCCTTTATGGTAAAGCTTCCGCCTAGGCCCTTTTGCATCGCCCGCACGAACTTACCATCAGTTGCGATGCTCAGCCGCGCGACCGCCGCTGCCTCCTCCGTGCCGCTCGGGTCAAGCAGCATGCTTCCGTCTATCTTCGCAAACGTTGCCGATGTGACTATGTTATCTATCTTAAGCTCTTTAACCCTTTTCTCATGCACTACACCGCCGTCCTCGTAGGCTGGCACTTTTGTGTTGAGCAGGGCGCTCATCGCCGCTACCTCGCATGCGTCGAAGAGGTTTCCGTCATAGTTGAGCACGTAAAGGTCCACATACACGTTCCATGCTTTTCCCTCCTCTACAAAGAGGCTTTCCAGGTCCACGCACTTTCCTGCGCGTATGCCCCTGTCTACCACCCTGCTAAGCTCTATTGCATCAGGGCTCGGCGGCCCAGCCTCGTATTCAACAGATGCGAGTGGCAGCAGCTCTGCTGCCACGACAAGGGTTCCTTCCTTTGGTGTGTCCTCCATAGGCTCACCAAGCACCATCTTGACGCCTGCAAGGACCCGCGTGTCACCGAGGTCGACCTGTGCAGAGCCCTCTGCGTTGTCTAGCACATTACGCGTTATCTTCAGTTGCCTATAGTCGGACATCTTTCGCATGTCCTCACGTAGCCCTTTGGTAATCAGTTCCCTTACGTATCCATTTGTTACTGCGCTTATTGCTTCCATATCAATCACGTTGTTCGTACTTTTCCGCTATCCTGGTGTAGACACCCCTGAGCGCCTCCTTCTGCACCTTGCTTATCGTCTTTCCCGCCTCAACAGCCATCTCCATGGCCTTCTTCAGCTCCTCCTTTGTGTATTCGCCGTCCATCTGCAATAGCAATATATCATTGTTCCTCGGGGATATCGCCATAGGCATGTCAGAGTCCGAGTAATTGTCCTCCTTCATGTTCAGGTCTAGTACCAAGTGCTCGCCAATCTTTCCAACAGCCACCGCATAAATTAGGTCTTTCATGTGGATGCCTGCGCTGGCCAGCGCTACCGACGCGGCTGTTATGCCCGCGGCCCTGGTTCCGCCATCGCTCTGCAGTATCTCTATAAATATGTTAATCATGCTGCCTGGGAATTCGTTCAGCATCACCACATTCTCGAAAGCCTCCTTTGTCACTTTCGATATCTCTATTGCGCGTCTGTTAGGCCCTGTCCTTCCATGCTCCTCCAGCGACGAGAACGGCGCCATCTGGTATCTGCACTTTATTATCGCCTTTGTTGGCTGTGCCATGTGCTTTGGCTGCGTCTCCGTAGGACCATACACGGCTGCAAGCACCTTGTTCCTGCCCCACTCTAAGTAGGCCGAGCCATCCGCGTTCTTAAGGACCGACGCCTCTATCTTGAGCGGCCTCAATTCATCCATCGCGCGGCCGTCAAGTCTCTTTCCATTTACAATCAATTCCGGTCTGTTAGCTGTCGAAGCCATATTTTCACCTAGATCTTTTCTCCATCATTTTCTTTATCCGCTCTGTTAGGCCAGATACATGCGCCTCCTCCTGTACCCTAAGTATTACCTCTGTTGCAAGCGCTATGTCACCTCCCTTAAGCCATATTAAGCCGTTCTTTCCAACCACTATGTTGGACCCAGCACTTTCCGCAATCTGCCTTATCATCGTGTTGTCCCTGCCTATTATTCTCGGTATCTTCGCAGGCTTAACGCTTATGAGCGTTCCTCCTGAAAGCATCTTCGGATAGCTGAGTATTATGGTGCGCTTCTCCTCTATGTCTTTTATCGTAGCCTCGACAACATCACCAACTTTGAACGAGAACCTCTCGAACTTTCCGCCTATTATTATGCTCCGGCCGTGGAATCGCAGGTCGACCTCGTAGACGCTGTTCCTCACTGATGTGACCACGCCTACTACAGTATCTTCTATGCGTGGGTCCCAGATGCTCTCAAGCGGCACTATGGATAGCGGATTGCGTTCGCACAGCCCCAGCACCATCGAATATGTCCTGCCGTTCTCTATGTAGGTGTACGGGCTCCTTACCGGATTATCGGACACGACATCACCTGGCAGCACAATCTCCTTCATAAAATCATTACCCAATAAGCTTGGTTTCAACCCTGCCCTGCGTGGCCTTGTTTATCCTGTCAAAAAACTCGCTCTGCAACCCTGCTGGGAATTCTAGCGTTGCCTGGAGGCTCCCATTGGAAAGCCACTGCTCTGATTTCAGTCCATACTGCTTGAGTATCCCGAAGCACCTGCTGGCGAACTCCGCAGGCACCGTTACGCTTATCTTCGCTGTAGTGAACTTGAGCGGCATTATCGCGCTCAGCTTCTTTACGATTTCGTCAATCTGCTCGTTGGCACTCTTGAACGGATCTATAGATATCTTCGCCTCCTTCATTGCGTTCTCCACCCGTATCGGCGGATTTGGCGCGTTCGTCCTTGGATCTATCGAATTCTTTGCTATTACCGCTATAACCTGCTTCCTTTTGTCCTCAATGAGCTTATTCCTCTGCTCGGTTGTCATCGGCACGTTCCCATTCTTCAGTATAATTTCCACCACCTTGGCGAGATCTTCCGTGCCGAACACCTTCTTTATCTTGTCCCCACTTTGGCGCTCCCCCTTCTTGGCGTCCTTAAATACATCATCCACCTCAAGAGGCTTTAGCGGGTCGGCTATCTTGCCCATTATGTAGTCATGCGCTAGTTCTGAATCTACGAATATCTCAAATGTCAGGCCATCACGTTCATACTTTGCTATGACTGTCTTAAGAGAAGCCATATCCTATCACAGTAGTAAGAGAAATATCAAAGGTACTTCGCTACCTTGTCAGGAGTCATCATCTCATAACCGTCCTTCCTTGTTATGGTGGCTATGTCCATGCTGTTCTCGTTGACAGGTTGCTGCTTGTCAGCTATCTTTTTGATTATCTTAACGCAAAGCGATATCGCATCCTCCATATCAATGTCATCCTTGTACTCCTTTGTCAGTACCTCGTCTGCAGTCACCTTGCCCGACCCTATCGAGTCGGCCTTGTATCCAGCTACCGTTGCAGCAGGGTCTATTTCATAGAGCCTGGGCGCCTTGTCTATCCCTCCTATAAGCACCGATATCGCATATGGCCTTATGCCGCCGTACTGCGTGGCGAGCAGCAGCTCCTCGGATACATCCCTGGCTATCGTTTCCACAGATTCAGTTTCATCGTACACCATGCGGTGCGTCTGTGTCTTCGACCTCATTATGTTTATCAGGTGAAGCCCATCTGCAACTATGCCGCTGTACGTTACTCCTATATAAGAATCAACCCTGAAGATCTTCTGCATGCTTGCCGGTACGGTGAGTGGAGCAGTTATATTCTTGTGCGCTACGAAAACTATGCCGTCCTTTGTGGTAACTCCTATCGATGTTGCGCCTCTCTTGACTGCCTCCCTTGCGTATTCCACCTGGAAGAGTCTGCCGTCCGGGGCGAACATGACGCCTCTGTCATATGCTGTCTGTTGCGGGTACATCTTCACACCATAAACTTAAAGCTATAATAAGAATAGAACTAACTAAAATAGCGTATTATGAATGGGTATATAAGTTTATAATGGTTTTTGTGGTTGGTGCAATGGATGCCGAAATAGGAATAATAGGTAGTTATGGGATACACGAAATTCTGACAGATGCGGAAGAGACAGATGCAGACACCAAGTATGGGAAGCCGAGCAGCGCCGTTTCGGTCGGGGCGATAGGCGGAAGAAAGGTAGCCCTGATAGCAAGGCACGGCAAGAGGCACACCATACCGCCGCACACGGTTCCGTACTTGGCGAACATGCAGGCGCTGAAAGATCTTGGAGTAAAGCGCGTCATCTCTACGGCAACGGTTGGTTCTTTGAAAACGGACTATAAGCCGGGTGAATTCGTGCTCTTCGACCAGTTCGTGAACATGTCTCGCGGCCGAAAGGACACGATATTCGATGGTAGTCAGGTGACGCATGTCAGCACGGCCAATCCGTACTGCCCAGAGATGCGGCTTGTGGTGAGCAAGGCGTCTATAGATATGGACATAAACCTGCACAATAGCGGCACCATCGTGGTCATAGACGGCCCAAGGTTTTCTACTAAGGCAGAGTCAAAGATGTTCTCCGACAATGGCATGGACGTGATAAACATGACGCAGTATCCCGAAGTTGCGCTGGCCAGGGAGATGGGGCTCTGCTTCATTGGCATAGGCACCATAACCGATTATGATGCTGGGTTGGAAGGCGCAGATGAGGAGACTAAACCGGTCTCTTTCGATGAGGTGCAGAAAAGAGCTGTGGCTAGCGCTGCCAGGTTGAAGCAGCTGCTGAATTATATCGTGCCAAAAATCCCAGAGAAGCGGTCGTGCAGCTGCTCCGATTCGCTCAAAGGGGCTGTTGTCAAGGAGTAATCAGCGCTTGAACGAATCCAGCGCTTTCAGCGTGCCAGAAGATTTGAGCGTATAGAAGTAATAATCACTGCCGTTCACCTTCTTTATCAGGGCTAGCGCAGCCACAAGCTGGCCGTACCCCCACAAGCTCGACCTCATTATGAACCTGTTCTGGCTTGTGAATTCCACTATCTTCGGGTTTGCCCTATGGTAATTGGATTCGCCTATATAATGCAGCAATGCGTTGCGCAGCCCGAACGCAAAGTTTTCCCTATCCGGTTCTTTCACGTCCATGCCAGACTCTACAAGAACATATCTGTGCTTTTCCCTCATCACGATATCAGCCTCTTGTTTGTCTCGCCTATGCTCCTCCTAGCGTATCCCTCGTCAGCTCCTATGAGCTTCGCAAGCTCCACCATCTGCATGTAGGAGCACATGTAGCTTCTTGATTTCGCAAGCGTCACGAATGCGACGTCCACCCCTTCTTTTTTCGCATAAGCAAACAGCTTTCCAGCCTTGAATATCAGGTGCGACCTCTTCAGGCCGTGCGGTTCCATTATGTCCGACAGGGCGATGCAAAGCACTACCCCGTTATCTGCCATCGATGCAATGAGCTTCTTGTCTATCTCGGAGCTTCCGATGTATATGCCCGCTACGCCGCCATTTGCGGCGCTGATCAGCTTGCCGGCTGGGCCAGTGGCTATCACGTTCCTGTCGCCGCTGGGCCCCCTCGATTCCAGGTTGGTGAATCCGATGTCCTTAGGTACCGTCCATATCCTTGAGAAGCCTAGCCTTGCAGAAAGGCTACCGTCGACCTTGCAGGTGTCGAACACGATGTCATAGTACAAAATAGCACCTAGCTTCCCTCATCTTTGTGCTCAGGCACTCCGAAGAGGTCTTTCTCAAGCACATCACGGGTCTTCCTTGCAGGGACAAGCAGCTTCACCAGCTTCGTGTGGCCGCGTATGCCCTTGCCGGATTCGAAGGCAGCGATGAGCCCCTGCATCTCCAACTCGGACAGGTACTTCCTGTACCAGCGCTCACTCTTCGGCTCCTTCTTCATGCTCTCGCATATCCCCTTGTAGCGGTTGTATATTTCACCGCTGAACAGGTAGGTATCAACGCCATCTGTGAGCTTCTTGTACGTGCCGCCGCTTTGCGTCAGCAGCGATACGGAATAAAGCACTAGCTTCTGGTGCTCAGGCAGTGTGCCTATGAGCTCATACACAGATTCGTCCTCGGCTAGCCTTGCAGCGTCCTGCGCCTCCTTCATTGTCACTTCCGTGAGCTTCCTCTCCTCGCCCAGTTCTCCGGTCTTCGACAGCACCTTGAGTGAGTATCTTGCGTCCCCGCCTTCCTTGGCCGCCTGTGCGGCTATGTAGTGCAGCACTTCGTCGCTTATCGCGCCCTTTTTGAATCCCGCTGTAGCCCTCTCCTTTATTATCGCGTAGAGCTCGGTTGCGTAATATGGCGGGAAGACGAGCTCCGTCTCATATAGCGTAGAAAGGCTTCTAGGGTCAAGGTCCTCCTTGAAGGACACCCTGTTGGATATGCCTATCATGGAAACTCCGCCTGCCTTTATGTCGCTGTTTATCCTTGTAAGCGTGTAAATCAGATCGTCAAGGTCCTTCACCATGTCTATCTCATCAAGCACCGCGACGAATATCTTGTTGTCCTCCTCGACCCAGTTCCTCAGCCGTTCGTACAGGTCGACAGCACCATACCCCCTCTTTGCATATGTCGGAAGATGGTCGCCAGTTATCTTTGCAAGCACCTTGAACCTCGAATTGTATATTTTGCAGTTTATGTATGATATCCTCGCACGCGTGTTGGGTATGCTCTTTATCTCCTCAATCACGTAATTGACGCATGATGTTTTTCCTGTGCCTGTTTTCCCGTAAATGAAAAGGTTCCTGCCGCGGTCACCCTTCAACGATGGAGCCACGGCGCGCTCAATGCCGTTTATCTCCTTCTCTCGGAATACCAGCTTCTTCGGAGTGAAATGCGGGGAGAGCACCTCCCTGTTTTGAAAAATTTTCGATTCACCTAAAAGGTCATTAAGCGTTTGCACCGGAGCACCTATAACAAGTAATTGTGATACTCGTCTTAGGTTTAAAAAGACTATGCAAATGCAGAGAGATGACGCTACAACAAAACCTAAAATCAGATAAGTTGCCTATCCCTCAGCTTGCTTATATCCATAACGCTGTACCTCCAGATTATGTCGCCGCGGATGTCGCTCTGCACCACCCACGGTTTTACTATCACTACATCGTTCTCCTTCACCCAGAATCGCCTCCTGAACCTTCCTGGTATCGAGCAGAGGCGCTGTTTCCCGTCGTTGCAGTCAACGAAGAACTTTGATGCGCCAGCTATCTTAGTGACAGTGCCGATGACCTCGCCCAGCTCTGGCATCTTGAGCCTGTACTCGACCGGCGCTCCCCTTCTTGTGTCCGTTGTTGGTCTTCTTGGCATCAAATCATCAGTAGTTCTTCACTCCGTATCTGGATCCGCAGGCCTCGCATACAAGGTAGAACATGCCACGGCCTGCGCCCTCCAGCTTTGTGTCGGGCTTGTGGCACTCCTTACAAATCACATACACCTCAAAATATCTCTGGATGCGCTTGTCAAGGTCTGCAGTCTGGAACTTGCCGCTTATCATCATGCGCTGCTCATCAACGCTTACAGGAACACCGAGCTCCCTGCTTATGTACCTTGCTATCTCCTTTGGATCGCGCCTCGCCCTGTCCGCTATCGTGCTTATATTCCTCACTATTGTCTTTGTTCCCTGTATCATCGAATCGACCTTCGGTATTACGAAGTCGGAGCTCTCGCTGCCGGTTATATGCACGTTCTCAAACGCGCGGTCAAGTAGCTTCATGTACTCTTCATCGCTCATATCCATCATTAAGTTAGCATGTTGCTGAATACAGTTATCGTAACGATGATATTTAAACTATTGGCCAAGAAATCCTTGCCTTTCAAGGCAATGGATGAATTGG
>CAZCIA010000020.1:0-9336 GCA_964498845.1 Microcaldota archaeon | reverse complement strand
TGCAGGGGGAGAGATTCGAACTCTCGCACCCACTAAAGGGAACGGGTCCTAAGCCCGTCGCGTTTGGCCAGGCTCTGCCACCCCTGCACGAACAGACAGTTTATATTACTTTATAGAGGATTTATATAGAATTGTATGATTACCACACGGTATGTAAGGGACAATATCGACGACATACGCGAGACGCTCAAAAGGAGAGGGAGCGGCTATCCGATAGACGAGCTGCTCAAGCTCGACGAGGAGTGGCGAACGATGAAGACAGCACTGCAAGAGCTGCAGGCTGAGCGTAACAAGGAGAGCATGAAGATATCAGAGCTCAAGAAGAAGGGCAAGGACGCCAAGACGCAGATATCGCAGCTTGGCGACCTGAAGGCCAGAATAGAGAAGTCAGAGAAGGAGTTGGACGCAAAGGCGGTGAGGCTGGAGCAGCTGCTCTGGAACATACCGAACATACTTGACAAGTCGGTGCCTGAGGGGCAGCCGCCTGAGGCGAACAAGATAATAAGGAAATGGGGCGTGGTGAAGAGCAAGGAGATAGGCACCCATGAGGAGATACTCACTAAGATGGGCCTCCTTGACATCGACAGGGCGGCAAAGACAGCAGGTGCAAGGTTCTACTTCCTGAAAGGCGATCTTGTGCTGCTTGAGCAGTCCCTGCTTAGATATGCGCTAGATTTCCTTGCAGCAAAGGGCTATACGCCAGTGCTTCCGCCATTCATGCTGCGGCGCAAGTACTACAGAGGTGCTGCACCGATAGCGACTTTCGAGGATGCACTCTACTCTGTAGGCGAATCGAGGGAGGCGTCCGCCAACAAGGGCATCGAGCACCTCGATGACGAGCTTTACATGATTGCTACGGCAGAACATGCACTTGCGACGATGCATGCAGAGGAGCTGTTCTCAGGCAACCAGCTGCCGCTTAAGTATGCAGGCATAAGCCCCTGCTTCAGAAGGGAGGCCGGCGCCCACGGAAAAGATCAGAAGGGAATATTCAGGGTGCACCAATTCGACAAGGTCGAGCAGTTCATATACTGCAAGGAGGAGGATGAGCAGAAGTACTTCGATGAGCTGCTCTCCAACAGCGAGCAGATGGTGCAAGCCCTTGGAATACCCTACAGGCTCGTTCTGCTCTGCAGCGGCGACACAGGCCACCAGATGAGCAAGAGCATTGACATAGAAGGCTGGTTCCCCGGTCAAAAGGATTATAGAGAGCTGGGGACATGCTCATCTGCAGGGATATGGCAGAGCATGCGCCTCGACATAAAGTACGACCACAAGGCTGAGAGGAAGTACGTGCACACGCTCAACAACACAGGTGTAGCTGCGGAGAGGATGCTTGTCTGCCTGGTCGAGAATTACGCCAACGATGACGGCACCATCACTGTTCCTAAGGTGCTTGTGCCCTACATGGGCAAGAGCCGCATAGGCGAGTAGCCCATTAAGTGGTCTCATGAAGGAGGAGTATAGCATAAAGAAGGAACTGAAGCGCCTTGCCTCAGTGAGAGGAGCGGGCACGGAGCTCATCAGCGTATACATACCGGCTGGCGGTTCCATAACAGACATGACGTCGAGGCTCAGGAACGAGCACAGCCAGTCAGGCAACATAAAGTCCAAGACGACGAGGCTGAACGTCCAGACCGCGATAGAGAAGATAATACAGTACCTAAAGCTCTACAAGGCTGCGCCGAAGAACGGAATAGCGGTATTCTGCGGCAACATATCAAGCGTACAGGCGAAGCCGAACATAGAGCTCTTCTCGCTCGAGCCACAGCAGCCGCTCAAGGCCACGATCTACAGGTGCGACTCGCAGTTCATGCTAGAGCCGATACTTGAGCAGATGGAGACAAAAGAGCTGTATGTCCTTATTGTGATGGACGGGAGGGACGCAACCATAGCGCTGCTGAAGGGGACATCCACAACCGTTGAAAAGAAGATAAGGTCGTTCGCGCACGCGAAGGTCAGGAAGGGAGGGCAGTCTGCCGCAAGGTACGAGAGAGCAATAGGCGAAAGCATAAGCGACTACTACAAGAGCGTTGGCGATTCCGTGAATGCGGTCTTCGAGAAGTACGGCTTCAAATCGATAATCGGGCTTGTCGTCGGAGGGCCTGGCCCGACAAAGGACAACTTCGTGAAGGAGAAGGTGCTGAACTACCAGATAAAGGTGCTCGGCACTTTCGATACAGGCTACACTGACGAGAGCATGGGCATAAATGAGTTGCTTGAACGATCAAAGGAGCTTCTGAAAGAGCAGGCTGCAGTGAAGGAGCGCCGCGTCATGGAGAGGTTCCTTACAGAGGTATCGAGGAACGGGCTTGCGGTATCAGGATATGATAGCGTAAAGGCGGCGCTGCTCAACAACAACGTGGTATTGCTGATAATAAGCGAGGACATAGAGCTGACAGAGGTGCGGTACAGGTGCACGACCTGCGGAACGGAATTCACGGCAGTTGAGGCGGGCAACACGAGGCAGACCAGGCACGATGAAGGAGGGTCGCTAGAGATAGTGAACACCGCCGACGCGATAGAGAGGATAGTCGAGACTGCTGACAACATGGGCATAGAAACGGTATTCGTGTCGTCGGATAGCCAGTATGGAAAGGAGCTGCTTCTAGGATTTGGCGGAGTGGCTGCAATGTTGAAGTACAAGGCATGATTGTAATATATAAAAGGTATTTATACCTTTATCCCTAAATATTGAGTATGGCAGAGGCTAAGATATACATGCCTGATACGCTAGACGCGATGCTCAGAGAGTACGCGATGAAAAGGTTTGGCTACGGCAGAGGCTCCATCAGCAAGGCCGCCGAGGAGGCGATAAACAGGTGGGTCTATAGGGAAAATAGGATAGATACGGTGATAAAGCGCATTGTAGAAAAGGCAAAATCAGATAAGGACGTGATTGCTGTGCTGCTGTTCGGCAGCTACGCACGGAAAGAGCCCAATTATAATGATGTGGACGTGGCGCTTCTGCTATCACACAACGAGAAGGCAGGGGAGAGGGTGCTTGAATACTCTGGGCTTTTTGGGAGCAACGACGATAGGCTATTCGACATTACAATCGTCAATTCCATGCCAATAGATATGCAGAGCAGGATCCTCTCTGAAGGCATACCGGTTTATGTTAGGGATCAGAACGCCCTTGACAGGTACAACTATTCCGTATTATTAGAATGGGAGGACTTCAAACCGGTCTTCAACCTTATTGCAGGTAGGTAGTAGGATGGCGGAAGACGACGATAGGATAACCAGAAAGCTTGGCACGCTCGAAGAGTACATGAAGGCCATGGAAGATGCCAAGGTCAGCACCATTGCGCGCTATAAGTCACTGGGCGGCCTTGAGAAGGCCGGAGTGGAGCGCTACCTGCAGCTGATAAACGATACACAGCTGGAGGTGCTTGCCTTGCTGTACAAGAAGCTGTACCCTGGCATGCCTGCAAATCTTGATGCCGCATTAGAGAAGCTTAGGAATGATATGAACAAGCAGACAGTAGACAGCTTTGATGAACGAAGGAAGCTAAGAAACCGTCTTGTGCGCGCTTATATCGGCACAAGATACGATAATGAGGTTTTCGCGCAGAGCAACAATCTCAAGGACGTGAAGGACTTCATAAAGGAGGTAAAAAGGATCGTTGGGCACAAAGGCGTGGCCTCTGCCGGAAACCATTAGGTTATCTCTGTAGCAACGCCGCAAAGGCCAAGGAACTGCTCGTCGCCAGAGAATTCAGAGCTTTCTAATCCTGTACCTTCCTGGCTCAACTATAGCTACCGCCTTCCTCAGCCTCTTAGCATTCACTGTGCTCAAAAACAAGTTTATGCTAGAGTTTATCTCCTTGGCGGTATATAAAAATGGAAGCCTCAATATCACAATGCCGTAAGTTTTGATTCGCAAATAGACTGCAAGCGTGCCGAAGTCCAAATCCCTTGTTACAAGTATCATCTTTTTCTTTGCGGAGTATTCCAATATCTCTTCATCGTGCGCGGTACCCAGGCCTATATCGCTAACATGCACCGCTTCATGAGAGAGCGCTCCGATTACCCCCATTGAGGAATAAGGCATATTGGCGTCAAGTAGGAATTTCATCAGCTTACCGCTATGCGGCTAGGCGTCCCACGATTTCCTCCGAAACTACCCTAGTGGCGTATTTCAGCGCGGCGAGTATGTCAGCCTTCTTGATCCGGTACTCTTTCTCCACCTCTTCAAATGTCATTCCCCCTGCCAGAGAGCCTAGAACCTCGTCTACCGTAATCCTAGTACCCTTTATTGTAGGCTTACCGAAGCGTATTTTCTTATTGAGCACTATTTCGGCCATAGACACACCAATTGTTTATTAATACGATTTTCAGGGATTTAAAGCTTTCTGTCATGCAGCGCATGCTGTAATGTAGGCTCAGGTTATCTCGCTGGCAAGGCCGCAGAGGCCTAGGAACCGCGCGTCGCCTGACATGTAGAGGGCTTTTGGCTTTATCACTGTGCTGTTTACTGAGCTGTAGTTTATGAATATGCTCGGCTCTGTCTTGCTCGCATTAATGCAGTTGCCTATCGAATTGAAGGTGTAGTTGCCCACTGTACCGCCTACCCCGTTCTCGAATACGCATTCCGTCTGGTTTATCACGTATAAGTCAATTGTATTGGCGCTCCTGTGGTAGGTCTGGCTGCCGACTACGCTTTCTATTATGGCTGTGGCGCAGCCAACGGTCGAGCTTATAGCTGTGCCATTGTAGCCTGTTGTGTAGATTGCGACCCTGGGAGCTGAATTGAAGTTGCTTTTGAAGGTGCTGAAGCCAGTCGGCTTGGTGCTGCCGAGCCCGTAGACGACCGCGCCAGCTATTATCACCACTACGACGACAATTCCTATAACTGCGATGTACTTCCTGGACTGGCCGCTTGGTGCGGCTGCCTTCTTTGTTGCGGTCTTCTTATCGGCCATCATTTCACGTTCAGTATTCCATTGAGGTAGCACTGGCTCCCGGATGCTGCCTCTCCTCCGGCATAGAGCGTCTGGCCGTACATGCCCTTGTAGGTGACGTAGCTGACAGGGCTCTGGGTAAGGACTATGACTGGCTGTCCGCTTGCCAAAATCTGGTCAAAGCAGTATGGATTGGAGCCTATACATGTATAATTCTGGATGACTATCGCGTCAACCGTCTTGTTCAGGTCGCTAAGCGTGTCGTTGATGGTTGCGGCGCACTGCCTTATCGACTGGTTTGCTGCAGTTGCATTGGTGTTGAAGGCTATGAATACAGTATTATGGGATGCTATCTGCGCTATGAAGCCGTCTACTGGCAGGAAGGTGTTTGCCTGCGCGGCATACGTTGATGTCAGGTAGGAGAACGCGACTCCGACGACAAACAGGACGATGAAAAGGATCAGCCAGGCGCGCTTCGCGGCAGCGTGCAGGCGCAGCCTGTTCCTCCTCTTTAGATGATGGTATGTTCCGAAGTATATGGCAAGTATCACGACAATCGATATCGCTAATGTGAGCAGGAAGACGTACAGCGGCGCGGCTGAGAGCTTGTCAGGCACAGGCGCGTTAGATCCTCCAAGTATGCTTCCCACGAAGCCGCCGTCCACTTTCTTTATGAACGCTGGCATGCTTGTTGGCGCGCCTATTGCGTTGAGGCCGCTCTGCACTGTCTTGAGCTGCGCGTATATGGCGGCGTATTGCGATGAATTTATGCCGCTCACAAGCAGGTCATTCAAAGACTGCTGGGAGTATGCCAGCGAGGCAAGGGATGAAGGCTCGCTCTGGTACTCCAGCTCGCGCTGCAGCACCAATGCTGTGTTATTGGTCGTTATAGCTTCCAAGGTATTGTGCTGCGCGTTCAACGGGATGTAGATCAGGGAGAGGCTGGCGAACTGCGATGCCAGCGTTGCATTGTACGTGCTTGCATTGATATGGAAGTCGTAGCCTACAAGCTTGGTGAAGGTGCCCTGGAGCGCAGTAGTGGCGTTGAGCAGCGATGCGTTGTAATAGACGCCCAATAGGGCGGTTGAGTTTGCAGTTGTAGCATTGTACATGCCGTAATTCGCGTCTATTATTGCAGTTAAACTTGTCTGCAGCGATGGCTCAAGGAGGGAGAATGCCTTAAGGGTGGCGTTCTCCGATATGGCGTGCTGGCTTGTGTTTGAAAGCGGCAGTGCTGCAAGGTTTGTAAGCGTGGCGCTTATAAGGTACAATTTTGTTGAATTGAACGACGTGGCCCTGCAGTATCCAACAGCATTGCAGTACCAGGGCGCTTGCGTTGTCACATAGCTTGTGCAGGCAGAGAAGTTGCTTGGGTTGAAGCCCTGCGGCACAGGGAAGAGTGGATTGTGCGGCAGGTTGGTCGAGATGTTGGACAGCCTGTTAACGCTTGTATGGAGGAGCTGGAAGGTACTGTGCGCGTTGCTCTGGTTGATCTTAGATAACAGCGAGAAGTACGAGTTGTAGCTTGAATTCAGGTTGCTGTACGCCACGGAGAAGTTAGATATTGATACAACAGCAAGGTTGCTGCCCACAGGCAGGGAGGCGGTTGAGTTGGAGGTGGCGTAGTTGCTTGTAGCAGCAAGGAACTTCCTGCATACAGGGACGATCTGGCAGGACGCGCAGCCGTTTGCCAGCGTGCAGGTTAGCCCTGTATTGAGGCCTGTCTCGACAAGGCAGTCCGCCAGTGGGGGTGCGGCCGTCTGCTGGAACGACAGCATGAGGGCGTTGAGGCTGTTAAGCACAGTGCTGTTTGGGTAGTACCGCACAAGGATCAGCGGCCTTAGCAATGAATATGCGGTTGAATTGTCAAGCACGAAGGAGTATGCATTGTTCGTGGTATTGACTATCACGTATGTATTCTGCACCTTTGAGAGCTGCATTATCACATAGGTGTCGTTTCCTATGCTCTGGTTGTAATATACGGAGCTGCTTATCGTTGTAGGTGAAAGGTACTGGGCAAGGAAGACGTGGAACTGGGTGTTGTACGCCAAGGTGTTGGCAGATGTTATTACCGCTCCGGCGCGCGCGCCTGCCTGCACGGCCATGAATGAGAGGATTACAAGAGCTAAGGCAATCGTATACATTTTTGCCATTTGGCCGCACCGATAGATATTATATGGAAATGTTTATAAAGCCGACATCCCACAAATGAGGTCAGTGGGGCGCTTCCTGGCTTTTCGTGCAGTCCCTTGTGCTTATAGCGATCCTGCAATTGTAATGAGTTCCTTTGTGCTGACAATTCTTACCCTTTTTTGTGCACTGAAATCGTTATCATTGCTCCAAATTATCGTGTCTTCATGCAATGCGCATGAAAGATAGAGCCAATCTTTTGGATCCTTTATTAGACTGGCGGCGGCAGACAGAAAGGGTTTAAGGTCTTTGTCTGGAACAATTGTCAATTGACTAAATACTTTTCCTGCAAGGCGCTGCAGTTCCTCTTCACCCAAGCCCGATTTTTCTCGTATCTCAAGGATATGGCGGGGCAGTTCATCCACAATGAACTCTGGCGAAAAAAGGGATAATGCAGGATTGAAGAACAGCTTTCTTGTTGTCGAGTCTTTTATAAGGCATGCAAACAGGATGTTTGCATCAACTGTAACTTTCACCAAGAAGCGCCTCTGCATGCTTTGCTGCGTCTTTCGAAATCCTTTTGCCTATCGGTTTCCAGTCTTTCCAGTCGAATTTGCTTTTTTTGGCTATTTCCTCTGCATCTGCAAAGTCTGCAAGTTTCTGCTCTATGATGTTTCTCACTGCACTAGACCATTTAACCGATGAATGCTTGTCCATCTCAATTTTAAGTCTCTCGCTTATTACAAGGGTGATGTTCGGCATTAAATCACATAATTATTATGTGAGAAAACATATTTATTACTTTCTATCAGGGCCACGCCTGAGAGCTTCCTTGTCTATGTAGCACTAACGCACCCATTAGTTACTAACTATAGCGTTAGTGGCCTATAGATACCCTTGCTTGGTTGCGGCTCCTCGTGGGCGTTGGGCCATTATCATTTGATGACTAATGGCACACCTAGCGATTATTTGCCGAGGAAATAGCGCTTTATTACCGGGTCTATTATCCTGTATTTTCCTTCGGCAGTTTTCTCGATTATGCTGAATTTTATCAGTGATGCAAGCAGCTTGTCCAGCACAGAATCTGGGATCTTGCCGGCTTTTGCAGCCGCATATGCGTGGATTCCACTCCATGTGTCCATGCCATTCGCAACTGCGCTGATTATTGCGGTGTACCTCTTTTTTGATCCCTTTATCAGGGTGTCGACCTCTGCAAGAGCGACCTTCGAGCCTTCAGCGAACACTTCGGCGAGCGCATCCTTGTGGCCCAATCCCTTAACCGTACGGAAATAGCCGTAATAGGTCAGCCAGCCTATCATACCATCGATGTCATCCAGGATTTCGGCCATTTCCGTTTCCTTCACATCCATGCTCTGCTCTTTAAACCCCCGTACTAGGAATTCTCTGCTCTCATCAGTTTTTAGTCTATCGAGCACAATCTCACTTTTTAGCCTGCCGTATAGTGGAGCCTTTACGCTGCTGTAATCCAGCATCTCCTTTAGGAGCCCTACCTCGCTTCCTGAAAGTATGAACGTTATGCTCTTAAGGTTGTCGATACTCCATGCAATGAGCCCATCGTACGATACCCTTTTCGAAAAGCGCAGATACTGCGCCTCGTCAAGCACCAGGAGGAAGCGCATTTTCTTTGAGGAGCACCATCTGTCTATGTTCGATAGCAGGCTGGTAAGGTCGTCCAGCTTTGAGAATGACAGCGCCGTTATTTGTTCTTCCACGCTTATGCCTAGCTGATCCATAAGAGCGGTGACGCCCTCAACAACATTCTCATAGAACGCATTTGCAGGCACCGTTCTCCTGTGGACGTTGTATATCTTTCTTATGTCAAGGAAGAGGCTGAAGAATTCCTTATCGGACAGAAAACTACGGAGTAAGCTGGTTTTGCCTATGCGCCTCACTCCATAGACGACTATCAGCCTCTCGTTCCTGCCTACAGCTTTAGAGAGCTCCGCCATTTCCCTCCTTCTGTCGAAGAGGTCCGCTTTTTTCTCTTTCGGGCTTAAATCAAATAACATCTGCTCGCCTGGTTAACTAATACCCATACTGGAGTAACGGTATTAGTTACTAATACCTAAACATTAATAAAGGTATTAGTTAGCTACCGGCCAGGGTCTATGACCCAGGAAGACTCCTTGTTTTAGGGCTCACGCTCTGGCATTAAAAACAAAAGAAAAAGGCAGGAAGGCAAAACGCCTTCCTATATCTGCTTAATTACTACTTTACGTCGATGCCGCTGCGTACAGATCCTGTATGAACTGGTTTGCTGCGGCGGTTGTCTGCGCTG
>CAZCIA010000019.1:0-11199 GCA_964498845.1 Microcaldota archaeon | reverse complement strand
GAGGTGGAGGATACAAGTGCGGTAGTAGAGGAGACAGATGTTGATGATACGGACGTTGACGACACTGATGTTGAAGCGGTAGTGGAGGCCACGGTGGTGCTCAATAACAGGACCGTTTTGACTTTGAGGAGTACACTACCTGTTATGGTGTGCGGCAGCCCTGTCGATGTATCTGTGTAGTTCACAACCAGATAGCCCCGGTAGACGCTTCCTATCGGTGCACTGAACTGCGAAGAACCGGAGTAGCATGGTAATGAAGTAAAGGTGTAGCTGCTGCCTACGTTAACATGTATCTGCGGGGATTGCTGCTGCATGTTGAGCGTTGTCAAGTTCGTGCTGCAGCCTATCGCTGTTATGTTTATAGGTGATGTGGTAACCTGCACCAGATTAACATAGAGTATTCCGTTGTTGGAGAGCGTCGTAGAGCTGCAGGTGAAGCCTGCCGGCAGCGTACATGTGTCTGATATAAAGGCACCAGGGTTGAATACCCCGAGGATAACGAACGCGGCGAGGATCACAGCTATGACCAGTATCATCCACGCGTGCGTGATGAGGTACTCTATGGCAGATTGCCCCTTTCTAGTGACAACATTCAAGCTCTTACCCAATAAACATGATCTAGTGCAGCGTCGCCACCAGTCCGTCTATTATACCGTTGACGCCGATTCCTCCTGTTGCTCTCGCTACTATCCTGTGGCTGAGCACAGGCCTAGCCAGGTATTTCACATCGTCCATCGTTATCGTATCCCTTCCCTCTATCAGCGCCTTTGCCTTGGCGCACTTCATGAAGCTTATTTCTGCTCTTGGGCTGCCACCCATTACCGTGTGAATTTCGGTCCTTGTGGCCTCGACAAGCTTTGTTATGTATGCTTCCACATCGTCAGGCATCTTTACCGAATTAAGCGCAGACTGCATTTCAAGGACACCGGTCTTTTCCAGCACCTTGTTTACTTTTATTCCTTCCTCCTGCTCCTTCATGCGCAGCATCTCCTCCTCCTCGTTCATCGACGGGTATGTCACCTCTATCCTCATAAGGAACCTGTCCGCAAGGACCTTCGGCAGCGATGTTGTTCCCTCTATGTTGAGAGGGTTCTGCGTAGCCAGGGCCATGAATGGCTTGTCAAGCGGCATGGTCTTGTCAGCTATAGTCACCTGGCGCTCCTCCAGCGCCTCAAGCAGCGAGGTCGTTGTCTTTGGAGGCGCCCTGTTGAGTTCATCTATGAGAAGTATATTGCTGAAGATTGGCCCCTTCTTCAGCACAATGTTGTTGGATTCATCCAGATAGGTGTACCCTAGTATGTCGCGTATGTCCAGATCGGGCATGCCCTGGATCCTGCCGAATGTTGCGTCTATCGTGTCGGCTATCGCCTTCGTCATGGTGGTCTTCGCAACCCCAGGCACTCCCTCCAGAAGCACGTGTCCATTCGCAACAAGCGCTATGAAAATCAGCTTTATAGTTTCCTCCTTTCCTGCTATGTGCTTCTTTACCTCGTTGTATACCGCCTGGTAGGCCGCTTTTGGATCCGTGTCAAAACCTTTTTATACCCGATTAACAGAATATTCTCTGATTAGGTATAAGTGTCAAATACTAAATACTTAGTGCTGTGGTTGGGATGATAGGAAAAGAGTCTAAGCATACAGGACATGTTTCTCTGAACGAAGTCCAGGAGATACTCCAGGCTAGGAAGAAGGAGCGCGAGCTCACATATGAGCAGCAGATAGCTCTTGAACATGCAGAGAAGTTCGCTGCAACGAAAAGCCAGGAGCAGAAGGTAAGTAAGGCGCTTGAGGAGCTGGGCACGCTCTCGCACCAGACTATCCTATCTATATTGAACACGATGCCTAAGACAGAGATGCTGCTGAAGCAGATACTTGCCGGAGAGAAGAAGACGTTCACAGATGCTGAGATAAAGAAGATTGTCTCTATAGTGAATCCGAAGTAGGTTTGAATGGGAAGGGTAAGATTCAAATGCAACAAGAGGAGAGACGGGAGGAGTATGCGTACGTTCTTGATTTTATGTCTACTGGGAAGTCTTTCTCTACAAAGTCAGAACCTATAGCCCAACTTGTGGGCGAGGAGTGGTTCACATTATTGGAGGTGACACCGAAGCCAGGGGCCACAATGTCTTTGGGTGAAAGGGTCTACATTGGGAGGGAGGAGCGCGACAAGGTGTCGCTCATCAAGGCGAGGATCACGTACAACGACCTGACGCAGACTGCAAAGAACGGCCTGCAGAAGACGATACTCCAGGTAATAAGCGCTAACGAGAAACGGTTCGTGGACGTCTTCAACAATGCCGGCCCGCTTAACATACGGCAGCACTCCCTGGAGCTGCTTCCAGGCATAGGGAAGAAGCACCTTGAGGCGATACTGAAGGCGAGGCAGGAGAAGAGGTTCGAGAGCTTCGATGACATAAACAAGAGGGTCTTGCTTCTGCAGGAGCCTAAAAAACTTATCACCGAGAGGATAATGAGGGAGCTGCAGGGCAGCGAGCGCTTCTACATGTTCACAAAACCTTATGTGAAAAGAGAGAGGGAAGGCAGGTACTAGTTCGCCTTGTCCAGATGTATAGATGGGACTATCAGCGTGCGCTCAGCCTTCATTATGCGCACCTTCACAACGTAGGCTGACCCCCTCTTGCCTATTACGGTGCCGGTCCTTCCCTTGTACCTTGGGTGCGGTATGTTGTGCATGCCCCCCTTTGGCACTATTGAAACCTTGTCGCCAACCGCAAACTCCTTTATTATTGAGCTGGTGCTAAGCATGGATGGCTTGTGGTGCCTTGCCAGGTGCCTTGTCTTCCCCACAAGCAGACCCTGCGACCTTTTGGTCATATAATCACGATTGCAGAAGCACTTTGCTATGAATGTATTTATACCTTTACGTGCAATTGATTCTGTGCTTTTATGGCAGCCACCTCGAAAAAGCCAGTGGTTCTCAAGCCCACATATACGATAGTCAACATTGTGGCCAACACCGCGCTGAATACGGATCTAGACTTATATGGACTGGCGAAGCTGTCAAGGGATGTCGATTACGAGCCTGAGCAGTTCCCTGGAGCTATACTAAAGGTGCACGATCCGAAGGCTGCGCTACTATTATTCAAGAACGGCAAGATAATCTGCACAGGTGCAAGAACGACGGCAGATGTCAGAAAGGCGATAAACCACGCGATTGACCTCATAAAGAGGTACAAGAACGGGGCACGCGGCAGATGAGCATGACTAAGGGAGACAGATGTATGCTTTGCGGGAACGTCAGGGAGAGAAGGAGTTGCAAGCTTATCTGCGCGAGGTGCGGCTACACCACTGATTGCGAGGATGGCGGCCTGTAGTGGTTCCGGATGCTAGATAGGTATTTACCATGATAAATACTTATAGAGGAAAGCTTTAAATATGCTATTGAACGATTAGACTACATTTTGTTCCGGGAACAACTTTACGCGTATTCTGCAACAACCCTATTCTCATCCACCCGTGGCGTATGCATTGCATACGCCCGACTGTCATTGAACCTTGAGCGTGAGCTCTCATGCCCTTTTCTGTGCGAATACAAGATAGCCGGTGTGCCATACCCCCTTCGTTGATGGCCTCACACCCTGCTCTCTTACCAGTATATCCCTTACTATTGTCTCTAGAGTAAGTATGTTTCCGAACTTCAGCCTGTTGAGCGTATCTACAAACTTCTTTACCTGCTCGGTGTGCGGCATGTACCCGACAACGTAGCCGCCCTCCTTGAGGGCTTTGCACGCATTCTTCAGCGCCTTATCCGAATCTGGCATATCAAGTGTCACCAAGTCTACATCATTCTCATCTATTTTCTTCGTGACGTCGCCCTTCTTTATTATCAGGTTGCCAAGCTGCTCATTATCCCTGTTCCTCTCCGCGATCCTAATGAACTCATCCCTATTGTCATATGTCGTTACCTCTTTCGTTATCCTTGCCAAGGATATTGCGAGCCAGCCGCTGCCGGTACCTGCATCCACACATATGCTGTCCTTACCGATTCCGGTATAGGTGATTATCATACCTATGTCCTTCGGCAGCATCACCTGCGGGCCCCTCTTCAGGCGCCTGTAGTGCGGCGGCACGAGCACGTTATTTGAATCCTTCATCTTTAGGCACCTTTGTCTTCCTTGTTCGCTTTGCCACTTTCCCTACTGCTTTGGCCTTGGCTGCCTTCTTCTCTTTGCCGGGCTTTTCCACTGTTGTTACGTGCGTAACCTCGACTTTCTTCGGCTCACCGAAGGGCGACCAGTCCTTCTTTGTTATGCACTGCGGGTCCAGATCCATCTCGAAAGGCCTCCTTCCCTTCCTTATCACTTTTACTATTGGCGTATGGCAATGCTCACATGTCCTTCCTGTAGGCTGTATCAGTGAATTCTGCGGTAATGAGTATGTATTGGTGCACTTCGGATAGTTGGCGCACGCTGCGAATGTCTTGCCAGCTCTTGACCTCCTTACAACAAGATCGCCACCGTCCTTCGGGCACTTGCCAAGCACCTGGCTCTGGTACTGCGCCTTCTTCATCTCTGCCGCTATCTGCTCCTTGTGCTCGTCGAACGTCTTCAGCGCCTTCAGCAGCATTTCCTTGCCCTCCTCCAGGACCTCAGATTCCGTCTTTGTTCCCTTGGATATGCTCTCCATGTCCTCCTCAAGCCTCTCCGTCGTCTCCTCGTCAACGATCATCTTGACGCTTTTCTCCAATGCATCGTATACTGTCATGCCGAATTTCGTCACTGCTATGCTCGTGCCATCCAGGTACCCTCTCTTGAAAAGCGTGTCTATTATAGATGCGCGTGTCGCTTTCGTGCCGAGGTTCCTCTTCTCTAGTTCGGATATCAGGGTAGCCTTGGAGTACCTCTTTGGGGGTTGCGTCTTCATCTCTCTCATGTCGACCTTCGATGCTGACATGTGGGCACCCTTGCTGAAAGGAGGTAGCTCGCGTTCCTCGAGCTGAGTGTAATCATAGAACTCGAGCCATCCCTTTTCTGTTATCTTTGCGCCATTGGCGGCATACTTCTCACCTCCAAAATCGGCCACCACCCTGAGCCTTGCAACCGTTGCCACATCAGCAAAGACCGAAAGGAACCTCTTTGTTATCAGGTCATAGAGCTTTCCTTCCTCTTCTGTCATCCCGGATGGGTTTACCCCTGTTGGAAATATCGAGGGGTGCGCCTCATCTGTCTTTGCGCCCTCCTTAGGGGTGAATCTTCTCTGCTTCATAAGCATGCCGGCAAGCCTTGCATATGCAGGGTTCTTTGCTATGTCTGAGATTATGCGCTGCAGGCCAAGCGCTGGAGGCAGCTTCTGCGATGATGTCCTTGGATAAGATATGTAAGACCTTTCGTACAGCGATTGCGCTATTGCCAGAGCCTTAGATGGATCTATGTGGAGTGCCCTGCTCGCCTCCATCTGCAGAGAGGTGAGGTCGAAGGGCGGATACGGGTTGACCACCCTTTCCGTAGCGTCTATGCTCTCTATTGTACCGCCTGGTGCATGCTGCTTTGTCCTCTCGTATGCGTTCTTTGCTGCGTCCCTGCTAAGTATATCTCCCTTTGTGTTCGAAAATTCAACTCCGTTTATCACCGTTGTTATCCTCCAGAAGGGCTTTGGCACGAACTTGGCTATGCTAGTCTCGTGCCTCGCAAGCAGCGCAAGCGTAGGCCCCTGAACGCGTCCTATGCTCAGCGACCTACCACCGAAGGTTCTTCCTACAAGAGCATGGGTGAGTGCCCTGCTCAGGTTTATGCCCCAGAGCCAGTCCAGCATGTGGCGCACCTCACCGGCATAGAAATTGTTCAGGTCAAGCGGTGTGAGATGCTTGTACGCGTCAAGCAGGTCAGCTGTAGTCGTGGTGGAGAATTTCATCCGCCTGGCCCTGTCGTCAAGCCTGTTCTTGTTTAGGAATTTTATTATGTTTGTGCCGATGACTGTTCCTTCTGTATCGTAGTCGCACGCGTTTATGAACTTGTCACACCTCTTCGAGATGGCTACCAGCGCGTCGAGGTACTTCTTCGTGTATTCGGAGAATGAGCTGACCTCATGCGATGGTGCCCATTCTATGCCTAGGACAGGGTATCCTCTCGTCTTGTCCTTCTGCCTTATCGTGAAGAGATGGCCCACAGCGGCGGCGATGTACGTGCTCTCCTTCGCGCCCTTTATCTCGTAATAGCTGATCCTTTCGCTGGTGTGCCTCTGCTCCTGCTTCCCGTTTCCCAACGCAATAGCTAGGCGAAGCGCAACGCTAGGCTTCTCTGCTATTATCAGCGTATCCATAGATTCACTTACTTCTTCGCCTTCTTGTGCGGCGGCGTGCTCTTTTTGCCGGCTGCGGCACGAAGGCCATCGGCGCTTTATTCTTCTGCGCCTCCATCTTCGATATGACCCAGGCGTTCAGGAAACCTGCTGCAAAGGCCACGACCACAGCGCCGTAGAACAGGATGTGTGCCCCATATCTTATAAATGCGGCTACAGCAACTATAAAAAGTGCAACTGTGATAGCCGAGAGTATGAAAGCCAGCAATTCCCGTCTGTCAAAAAGCATGGAATACCATCGGTAGTTTTGATGATGAATATCTACCTAGTCATATTTATAACACTTATTGCGGCGCTCATCGCCTCTTTCTCGCAGACGCTATACAAAAGGGCGATGACAAGGCAGCTAAGGGGCATACGCGACATACTAGGCATGTTCTTCAAGAAACCCATCCTTATCGGCCTTGGCGGGTACCTGGTCAGCCTGGTGGTTTACCTGTTCGCGCTGGCCAGTGCGCCATTATCGGTCGTGTATCCGACATTCGCAAGCACTTTCATATTCATAACGCTGCTGTCGGTGTTTGTGCTCAAGGAGAAGATAGGGCCGAAAAGGGTAGCTGGAATGGCCATAGTCTTTTTGGGCATACTTGTAATAGCGTTGAGTTTCTGATTGCGTGGACATTGAAAAGAGGAGGAACCTGGCGCTTCTTGGCGGGTCAACCTTATTGGGCGCTGTGGGCCAGCTCCTTTTCAAGTATTCGTTCACTAGCAGCTTCTTTGTTGGCTGGCTTGCCCTGGGCGTTCTCGTCTATGGCATCGCAACGCTAGCGTACTTCTACGTGCTGAGCAGGGTGCACCTCTCGTGGGCGTACGGCATAGGAGGCCTAAGCTACATCTTCGCCACTTTTCTGGCTTATTTCGTTCTTGCGGAGAACGTGCCCCCGCTCAGATGGTTTGGTGTGATAATAATCACAATAGGCGTGGTGCTCATAGGCACAAGCTGATCAGTGGAGCTCCAGCCTTTTTACCTCCACCTTGTTCATAGAGGTTATGTGAGAGACCTTGGAGGCCATCTCCGCCTGCAGCCTTCCCTCAATCACAGCCGATGTGATCGCGTCTGAACTGTTTTCCTTAGAGTAAGCATCTACGAAATCCGTTATTTCCTTCCTTATCCCCTTCAGCTTGGTGTGCGCCACCCTTGCCCTCGTTATCGCTACAATCTTCAGGACCATGCGCACGTTGTCCTTAGCCATTATGGGTGACACTATAGAGACCACGCTTCTGTAGCGCCTTATCAGCGAGCGTATGTAGCTGTGCGGCTGCTCTATCGACATCAACTGGGTGTGCACCGCATCGCCGCTCACGTCCGTAACCCTCACCACCGCGTTGCTGAACGCGTTCTGCGGATTATGAGTAAGCTGCTCAAGACTCACCTTCAGCTTCCTGCCTGTTACTTTCTTCTCGTCGTCGGACGGCATCTCGCATATAATCTCTTCATTGAAGATCTTTGGCGCGTGCACAGTGAACCAGTGCTTCATCTTCCACTTGTCGACAGTCCTTTGGAGCGCCATGATCATACCTTGCCCTTGATTAGCAGTTCTGCTGTCTGCGGATCATACTTCCACTCCTTCGGAAGGCGGCCGTTGCCCCTGTAGTACTTGGTAAGCCTCCATATCTTTGATTCAACGCGGCCCAGCATGGTTGTGCTGTGGGTGTCCCTCTTGTTCTTCGATATGTGAGTGCGTATTCCAACCGCTTTCTTTATCAGCTGCAGCATGTCTGACGGTACATCGCCAGCTAGCTTCTTTTCCTGCAATATCTGAAGCATCCTTTTTCCTGTAGCTTTCCTTATGTAAAGGACCTTGTGCTCCCTCTTGAGCTTCTCGCCGATGAGCGCTGGGTCCATTCCCTGCCTTGCATACGATGCTATAAGATCTTCAATCTGCTCCTTCGACAATTCGCCGTCATAGCTTGCGCTCTCCATCAGCGGCTTTAGAGAGGCTGACCTTCCTTTCTTCTTCGTATGCATTCTTGCCATTGATACACTAAATTATGCTTCGATAGAAGCTGAGAGCTCCTTGTCCTTGCTCACTTTTACGCCGTGTGCCTTTAGAATAAGCTTAAGCTCATCCTGTGATGCCACCACAGCAGAGTAGTATTCTTCAGGAACATTTATATTGATTGATATTATCTCGTGGTTAAGTGCCAGCCTCTTCTCGGCCTTGGCTTTCCTTACCTGTGAAATTATGTCATTGAGCACTACTCCGACGCTTTCAGGGTCGACCTGAACGACAGCGCTGCTGAAAACCAACCCATTCATTATGTAATCCGTGGGGGATTCCCTCTCCTTGTACTGCGGGAACGCACCGTCGAACACGCTCGCCTTGTTGAACATCTGGTTTATCTCCTCACACATGAACGGGACTACGGGGGCGAACATCTTGAGCGATGCTTCAAGGACATACTTGAGAGTGAAGAGAGCCGCCTCCTTGCTATGCGCCATCTTCCTGTCATCAGAGTAGACCCTGTGCTTGACGTTCTCTATGTAATAATCCGCAAATTCATGCCAGTAGAAGTTAATCGCCTTTGATAGCGCACTATAGAGCATAAGGCCATCATAGCCTTCTGTGACCTCCTTTACTACTTGGTTCAGCCTGTTGAGTATCCACACATCAAATACATTGAGATATTTGTGTGGCTCCTCCTTTGGAAGCTTGCCCTTCGACATAGCTGCATCAACGAACTTGGCGGTGTTGTACAGCTTTGTCAGGAAGCTTTTTGCATAATCCAGCTCCATGTACGAGAACATCTTGTCCTTGCCGATCGCTCCGCTAAGCGCAACCCACAGTCTTATCGCATCTATCGGATACTTAGGCGTGAGCTCTTCGAGCGCTATGCCGTTGCCGAAGCGCTTGTGCATCTCCCTGCCATCCGCACCGAGTATCATGTTATGTACTATTATGCTCTCGAAAGGCTTGTCACCGGCTACGGCAGGCGTCCTGAATATTGTGTAGAAGGCCCACGTCCTCACTATGTCGCTGCCCTGGATCCTTACAGATGCTGGGAATGCCCTATCAAGCAGTTCCTTGTTGTCGGGCCAGCCCGCTATCACAAGCGGCGTTATAGAGGAATCCATCCAGACATCCAACGTCTCATCAGTACCAACCACCTTGCCACCGCATTTCGGGCATTTTTCTATGGGCGGCTTCGTCTTTGATGTATCGACAGGAAGATCTTCCTTCGATGGCCCGATTATGAAATCGCATTTGCTGCAACGCCAGAAAGGCACCGGTGTCCCGAATATCCTGTTCCTGGAGACGTTCCAGTCCCACTCTATGAAGTTTGCCCAGTCATCTATCCTCTGCACTGCAGACTCTGGGACCCACTTTATCTCCTTTGCTGTCCCTTTTATCCTGTCTGCATGCTCCTTGACCTTTATGAACCACTGCTTAGATGAAAGGAACTCGAGCGCCGACATATCGCGGTCGTGCACCTTTATTATGTGCTTTATCTGTTCCTTCTTCTTCAGCACTCCCTCTTCATCAAGCGCCTCTATGACCTTTTCGCGTACGTTGTTTACATTTTGCCCTGTGAATGGCCCTGCATTGAGCAGGTTGCCGTTGCCGTCCATCGATTCCACGAGCTTGAGGTTGTGCTTGTAGTAGAGCAGAATGTCGCGCTTGTCCCCGAATGTGCATATCATCTCTGCACCTGTGCCGTAATCCTTGTCGACCACGCCATCGGCTATGACCTCCACCTTGTTCTTGAATATCGGGAGCTCAACCTTCTTGCCAACAAGTCCTTTGTATCTTTCGTCCTGCGGGTTGACCGCCACGGCAACACATGCGTGCATTAGCTCAGGCCTTGTTGTGGCTATTACCATGGAATCTGTCTTCTTAGTCGTGCCCGAGATCTTGAAATTGACATAGTATAGGTAGGAATCCTCCTCCTTCTCCTCTGCTTCCTCCCTTGATATGCCGCTGCTGCACTTCGTGCACCATTCGACAGGGTGCGATCCGATGTAAACCATGCCTTTTTCATGCATCAGCAGCACCGAGTACTGCACCTTCGCTATGTAGTCCTTAGATGTCGTGGTGTATTCATACCTGTCATCGAACGTAGAGCCGAGCTGCAGCATCTTGTCCCGCATTGCCTTTATGTTAGATGTAGAGAGTTCAAGGCATTTCTTGTAGAACTCGTCCCTGGATATGTTTCTGCCGTACTGCTTCTCGACCGCCAGCTCCGTCGGGAAGCCGTGCGTGTCCCATCCCTGCGGGTATAGGACGTTGAAACCCTGAAGCTTCTTGTACCTCGCTATCGCATCTATGTAACTGACCCAGAATACCTGGCCTATGTGCAAATCTCCGTTCGTGAAAGGCGGCGGAGTGTCTATCACGTAGAGCCGTTTCTTGGTGTCCTTCTCGTCAAATGCGAATGTCTTTCGCTCCTTCCAGTAGGACCTCCACTTCAGGTACATGTCCTGTGTATAGATATCGCTAGGCATGATTATGCCATGCACCTAGGTGCAGCCACAACAGAGATGGCAGACAAAAGCTAAAAGTCTAGCGTTATGCCATTATTTCTCCGATCGCGAACCTTGCCTTGACGTCCGTTATCTTGACCTTCACCTTTTCGCCCTCCTTTGCGCCCTTGATGAAGATCACGAACCCGTCCTTCTTCGCGATGCCGTCACCCTTCGATGCCACGGCCTCGACAGTCACCTCCACTTCATCGCCGACCTTCACAGGCTTAGGCAAAAAGTAGTTGGACTTTATGTTCATTCCTCCTTCTCTTCTTCCTCCTCTTCGTCCCTCTCCTTCTTCGTTTCCATATTCGTCTTCCATTACATCTGTCTCATACGTAGAATTAGCGCTTTCCGCCTTACTCCGTATTTGTGATAAGACATTGGATTTTGTATTTATAAGCCTTTCTGTATTTCCG
>CAZCIA010000018.1:0-11530 GCA_964498845.1 Microcaldota archaeon | reverse complement strand
AAAGTAACATTTGTGGCTTCTATATATAACCCCGTCAAACCTCATGGCCGCATCGCAAAGCTTTTATAAGCGCACTGCAAGGCTGTAGCATGGATGGCTCGACAGCACCCGGTTCCCAGCAGGAAATGAGCGCAATGGTCTCTCCTGCAGACCCTGCAAGGCCGAAACTGGGCGGTGGCAGGGCTATAGCCTACGTAGTCATAGTGATAGTGCTGATAGCTGCCGTCTACGCGCTCGTCAGCACCCTATACATCAAATCCCCCTCAAGCACCACTACCGCGCCGCCTGCGCAGATGTCGACAACCACCACAAAAAATGCAACGTTCAGCAACGTCGCAATCCAATCGTCGTGCCACGTCAACAGGGTTGCGGTGCCTATGCTCCAGGGGCCTTGCAACGGCACACCACCTGCATACGTCGGGCTTATTACCAACAAGACCATCGCGTCGTTCACCGGCACCTATAACACCACCATAAACACGACCACCAATACGTGGCTCTACCTCATAAAGCGCTTCTACGCGTCGTCTAACGGAGGGTCATATGGGAACTACACGCTTAACCTATCGGCAAACAGGTGGTACTTCCTGTCGGTCGCCCTGGAGAGCGGCGCGAATGGGTCGGTCAACACCACAGTATACCTCAACGGCAACGAGATATACACAGGCCAGCCAGGCATACTATTCGCCCTGCTTAACTTCTCCGTATCCGGGCAGTACTACAAGTACGTATCAAACTTCCAGTACTACAACCAGACTCTGACACCCCAGCAGGTTGCGGCCCTGTACAATGGAAGCCTTGGAGGCGCTCCTATAGACTTGACGCACCTGACAGGCTGGTACCCACTGGACAATAACACATACGACTACAGCGGGCTCAACGCACCCTTCAGCTATTCAAACCTGAGCTTCACAAAGAGCTATCCTAGCCCATAGTTATTTAGAGATTTACGTTTGATGATGTAGGGAGAAGATGCTGGGTAAGATAGTGATAGTTGCTGCGATGCTCCTGCTTATCTCAGGGGTAGCCTCAGCGCAGTACGGCTACGGGACATCGAGCATCACGCTGTCCAGGTACTCTGTTACCATGGTCAACGGCGGCACAGCCAGCGTGAACTACAGCGTTAACCTAGCGAGCGGCAGCACCTGGGGCACAACACTGTCAGTGACAGACAACAATTACCTCTTATCGAAGGGCATAGGCACATCGCTGAGCAAGTACATGGGCAATCCGACATACAGCGGCGTGCTGAGCCTGACCGTATCGCCATCGACTCCAAAGGGCACATACAGCGTCACGCTGCAGGCAACCGGCGATGACCCGTCTGTGCAGAACACAACGCTCGTTCTCACAATAGCACCCCCCAACAGCTCTACCACCAGTGTGGTAGCCATCGGAAACAATGCAAGCAGCACGATTGCATCCACAATTGCGCCCACAACCATAGTCACCACAGTGCCGCCATACATGATAGCATCGCCTGTCAACGCACTGACCCTGGAGCTGATAGCAGGCATACTTATAACGCTGATAGTCTCGATAGCGCTCATGTTCATATTCACTGGAGGACACGGTGCCAGGTACGTGGTGTGGGGTGTGGCTCTCATAATAATAGGCACGCTGCTCTGGCTCTACGGCGATTACAACGGTTTCCTCATGGCGTACATCTGGTCCGGCGTCGCCCTCCTTGCCCTTGGCATAATAGTATGGACTGTCTCTGACGCAGCAACAGGCGCGTACAAGAGCATGGAGGTGCCCGCCCTTCTTGACATAGCCGGGATAATACTGCTGGTTGTCGGCATAATAGTATGGATATTCGGCGATTATTACTACGCAGGAAATATCATTTACATCTGGTCAGGCGTCGGGCTCATAGCCCTAGGCACAATACTCTGGATAATCGGAAACGCTGTAGTCGGCGCATTCAGGGGTCGCAGCCATAAGAAATAGCTTTTCCTGTAACAAAGCAATAAATATGTGACGAGTAGTAGATACTGATATGAAGGCGATTTATTGAGCGATGGTACCGGTGCTGACGCAAAGGCTGCAGTGGCACCACCCTCACCTGCGGTCAACGAGGCTGCGAAGGAGCACTGGCGCAAGGGCAATGCTCTCTTTGAATCAAGCAAGTTCCAAGAGGCTATCACAGAGTACAACGAAGCTCTGAAGATAGACAGCAAGTATGCAGATGCTTACTTCAACCGCGCACTGACCTACAGGATAATGCACGATTACGGCTCAGCGCAGAAGGACCTTGAGCTGGTCCTGAAGCTGCAGCCCAAGAGTGCCGACGCGCCCCTTCTCATAGGTGACATACTGGAGAGCAAGAACGATTTCCTTAGCGCTCGTTTCTGGTATGAGAAGTCGCTGGCCAGCAATCCTGACTATTCGGAGGCGAAGAGCAGACTGGAGCACATAGACTCGCTGATACACATGGAATCAGGCGCCCCACCAACCGAAACAGGCATGAAGAAACAGACAGGGGCGAAGGCAGCAACGTATGAGAAGCAGGGTACCGTGATAGAGGAGGGGCAGATAAAGAGGCTGGCCTTCATGGAGCCGAAGATGAAGTTTACAGACGTGATAGGGCTAGATGACGTGAAGAAGTACCTCTACGAGAATGTTGTCCTTGCTATACAGAAGCCGGAGCTGTTCAAGAAGTACGGGAAGAAGATGGGGCTCGGCCTCATACTCTACGGTCCGCCAGGCAACGGAAAGACCCTAATAGTGAGCGCGATCGGCGGGGAGGCTGGCGCCAAGGTGCTCATAGCAAGGATAAACCAGATAGTTGATATGTACACAGGAAACACCGAGAAGAACCTGCATGCGGTCTTCGACCAGGCGAGGCAAAACGCACCTTGCATAATCATGTTCGATGAACTGGATGCAATGGGTGTAAAGAGGGGTGGAGATGGGCAGCAGGGCGGCGAGAGCTCTGCGATGCGCCTTGCGGTTAACCAATTTTTGGTTGAGATGAACGGGCTCGAGGAGAATCCCGAAGGCATATTCGTCATAGGAACAACAAACCAGCCGTGGGACATAGACCCTGCACTAAAGCGTTCCGGCAGGTTCGGAGACGCGATATACCTGAAGCCGCCTAATTACCGAGCAAGAGTTAATCTAGTAAAGTTTGAGGTGAGGAACAAGCCCAAAGGATGGCTCAACTATGGGAGGATTGCAAGGGCAACCATGGGATATTCCTTTGCAGACATATCAAGGGTGGTGGACAAGGCTGCGATGATGCCGCTGCTTCATGAATACCAGACACACCATGAAAGGAAGATGACAATGGCGGACATACTAAGAATACTAAAGGACAAGGACACGAGCGGCAGCTCCCTTGATGAGTGGTACAGCATGGTCAAGAAGGACATAATCAGCAAGACGGAGACGCAGATAGTGGATGGAAAGAAGCAGGAGATAATCAAGGAAGGCAAGCTCGACGCTCAGGAGAAAGTGCTGTACAAAAAGATGGTCAAGGACATAAAGAGGAACACCAGCTCATTCAGGATAAGCACAAGAAGGCTTATGAGGTGGTGGGCAATCCATCTCTTCTGACGATATAGAGACTCAGCTTGATAACGTGAAGGCCTTAGCCGGGGGTCGGACCCGGTCTTGAAGGTCCACAGCCTTCCGTGCGAGCCGTTACACCACTAAGGCCACGTTATGCTGTAGCCCTCTCAATTATTTAAGCCTTCGGTAGAGCCCAGTAACTCTCTGCTGATGGCTCTGTGCAACTACATAAAAACCTTGATCGCTTCTGCAGTTCCTTTGCTGCATCCTCGAGGCTGACGGCATACTTCTTAGAGTACCTGCAGAGCACCTTCGAGGCGGTGAGCACCTCCTTATTCAATGCCCCGTCCAAGGATATCTGCAAAAGGCTTGGTTTGGATGGATCTTCACAGTCCATTTCCTCAAGCTCCCCATTTGCGAACCACATGCATTCAGCGATTTGGTCCACCTTATGCGCTGTTTGTACATTTACATTAACATCAAGCCTGCTCAGCAACGCACCATCCACTACCCTTAGCACCGATGGAAGTGATTCGCCTCTGATCCCGGCTATTATCGGCTGGCCGCGCATTGCCCTCTTCAGGAACGAGGCTGCATTCCTTGCATTAAGCTGATGTACCATTATGAGGTCTACATCCGCTCTCCCAATTCCATCCAACGAACTGCACATTATGGTATTTGAACTGCAACTTATCCTTGTCTGTATCATATTATCCGCCACTACCGCTACTCTCTTGCTGCGCTGGACCATCATGCTAGCTGCGTGGAGAAACTTGTCTATTGCTATCCCTTTTCCAACAACCAACATATTCATGTCAGATTCGATGGCCATCCACAAGTACGCCATCTCTTCTGCTGAAACAAAACCCTCCCTGATCAGATATGAGGGGTTCATTTCCTGATTGTGCCTTCCTGCTGATAGCGACCGCCTGTCAAGACTGGCTTCCACTGTGATATCATCTGGCACTGCACGAGAATCAAGTTCAATTGTGGTTATCATATTTTCTGCATCAACCAGCAACATGTTGGTCCTGCACTCCCCAAGAAGTGCATGGCTTAATGTGCTGCGCCTGCCAGAAAACCGTACCTCATTAACATTGCGATCATCTAGCAGCATGCTTATCGGTCCATACCCTGCTGCGCAGTGCGCCGCTATGTATGATATCTTTTCGACGTTCTTTGTTATGCCCTTATCATGCGCCATCGCAGTAGCAAAGGCTCTGGCTCTCGCCACCCTTACCTCCCACCTGACAGTGCTGTCCTTTGTGCCTGGCATCTCGTCAAGTGCCCTCTTTAGTGCAAGCGCATTCTTCATGTCCCCTCTTCCAAGCTCCATCCCAAGGAACGAGTATACATTCCTCCCATGCTTGGTCCCTCCTGCTGACATAGCACCGGCAGGCACATATGCGATCTTGTCAGGATAGTCATTCTTGTACCTGAAGCAAAGCCTAGATTCTCCGCTTAACATAATATACCTATATATTTACTTAAGTAAAATTACTTATATTATCATACTAATAAGTATATAAGATTATCTAGGCACAGCTGCTTAAAAACAGGTCCGCAATGTAAGCAGCTATCAATCTGTGTATGAAAAGGCAAGAAGGTGGCTCCACTACAAATGTTTATAAACCTTTATTGTTATCTAATCCATATGGTAAAAGGGGAGAAGCCCAAAGATGAGATTTGGGCGCTGAGAAAGGCGATAACAAGGCCTAACTATGCCGTAATGGAGCTTCTTCTCAAGAAATCCCCAAGGACGACCCGCGAATTGTACTCTGTCCTTGAAAAGAAGTTCACAAGGAAGACGCTGATTATAACGCTGAGGGAACTCTCCCTTAGCCTTAACGTGATACAGCCAACGCACATAAGGACTGAGAACGGGTACGGCCTCGGCTACAGGCTTAACCCGAAGATGAAGGATGTTGTCAAGGGCGTTCAGAAGCTTGCTTCCGTGATAGAGTCCATAATACAGGAGTAGTCAGCTGTCTTGTATCCTTACCCTTTTCTGGTTCTCAAACATCTCTGATATCTCCTTGGTCGTTGTCGCCTCCTCTGGGCTCTTGTCCTTCCTCATAGCCTCCTCGCCTACCAGTCTGGGGAACCTCAGCGCGAAGCCGGCCTCCGTGCCATCCTTCTGCATCTGCCTTCCGCACGTGTGCGTGGGCGATTTCGTTATCTCATCCGCCTTCACGGTTACAACATACTTGGGGTAGACCCAGAAGTCAGGCTCCACTATCGCGTCCAGCCTCGCTGGCTTTGACTTCACAACCTGCTTCTCCAGTGTCTTCTTAAGCTCAACCATCTGCTTCTCTGTGAAGCCGCTGCCAATCCTCGATATCGTCTCGAACATGTCCCTTTTCTCGTTGTATGTGGCGCACAGCAATCCACCGAACTTGAACTCGCTGCGCATTCCCTTACCACGGTAATACCCAACTATCACAAGGTCTACTGTATCGTTAAGCTCACCCTTGTAGCTTCTCTTCATCTTTATCCATGAAAACTTCCTTGCGCCGGCTATGTATCTGGCGTCTAGCTCCTTCGCGACTATGCCTTCAAGCCCGTTCTCTATCGACCTCTCAAAGAACTCCTCCAGCTCCTTGGGCTTTGTGGTGACAATACGTGTAGAAGGCTGCACTGTAGTCGAACCCTTCAGCACCCTCTCAAGCACCTCCCTGCGCTTATGGTACGGTTCGGCCATAAGGTCTTCCCCATCCAGCATCATTATGTCAAACGCGAAAAGGCGCAGCGGCAGCTCCTCTACAGCCTTCTCTATGCCGTGCTTGCGCTTCCTCTGTATGGTCTCCTGGAAGGGCAGGAACTCCTGCGTCTCGTCGTTGTAAGCGAGGGCCTCGCCATCAAGTATCAGCCTGTCGCCCTTCACTTCCTCTATGGCAGCCTTTACAAGGTCCGGGAACATCTCCGTAGTATTCTCAAGCCTTCTAGAGAATATCCTGACTTTCCTGCCATCCTTGTGTATCTGGCACCTGAAGCCGTCGTACTTCTGCTCAACTGCCGCCTTGCCGTGCATCTTCTCGATTATTTCCTCGGCTGTGGGCAGCCTCTCTGCCAAAGCTGGCCTGATGGGCTTGAAGAGCGTCACCCTGAACCTCTCGATCGCATCTATGCCCTTGCTTGATATCGTCTCTCCGACAAGTCCGAGGTCGCTGCATATGTTGTAGGCATTCTCGAGTTCTGTTTTCTTATCTCTCGTGCCGCAGTACGCCAGTGAAAGCGCCTCCAGCATGGTGGCGTCGCCAAGCCCAAGCCTAAGCTCGTCGAGCGGATACTTCGCCGCGTACTTCGCTTCCTGCGGCGATGCCGCGCCCACAACGCTTGCAAGGCTCTTTATCTTCAGCTCCTTGCTCCCTGATCCTGACAAGCCGGCAATCTTCTTCATCGTACCATAAAACTCATTTACAGTGAGCCTGCCCTCCCTCATGCCCTTCATCCTTGTTTTCTCCTTGAGCGCCTGCGCTGCGAGCCCCATATCGCCCTGCTTCCTGTACTCCTTCTCTACCTCTTCCTTCTTGAGGCCTGTCGCTATAGCTATCGATTCCTCTACTGTCTTCTCCGCCATGCCGAACTCCATGCCTTCATACGGTGGAGCCAGCACCCCCTGGGTTATATAAATTATGTTCTTTACCTCATCCTTGTCAGCCTTTTTGAACACCTCAGCCATGAGGTCTATCATGCTCAGCCTCGAGGATATCGAGGAGAGTTTGTCGTAGTACTGCGATAGCTCCTTGAAAAGCATCTATGCACCTATGAGTGGCACGTCGTACTCGACGAGCTTATCCACCCGCACTGGAATTCTGACGAGCATGAATTGCCGCCGAGGTCGGTGGACGCCGATGCCGGAGTCGACCTTCCAGTGCATTGCAGCCCGACGGCTATGCCGGTGAAGTTGTTGCCCTGGAAGGACTCGTCTACAGAGTTGTTCATTATGAAGCCTATCCCGCTCGCAGGGCCAGCGTTGTCGTAGTTCACCTTCACTCCGGAGACGTTGTAAAACTCGAACGCTGCGACCCCTCCCGTCACCCTGTTGTTGCTCACCGAGCCTATCGAGGTGTTCTTCACGTATATGGCGTAGTACGGCGTGCTTATGTTATTATCAGCGATATCTATGTTAGTGCCGGCGCTGATGTTGACCATTGGTATGCCAGGCTGCGCAGAGGTCCTGTTCGAGTATATAGTATCATTGACCAGGCTGATCTGGGTCTTGTATGCCGACAGTATCTTTGTGAACCCCCTAAGCACGCAGTTCTGTATCACCGATATGCCCTTTGACCTGTTGGTGCTGAGCGCCATCAGCGTTCCGCCGTTCGTCGCTATCACTGTGTGCCCGTTGCAGTCCAGCGTGGTCGAATTGCCGTATACTGTGAAGCAGGTGGAAGCCGCAGTGTAGTACTGGTCTGTGCTGAAGGAGAAGTAGTTGGACGAGAACGACGCTACGCAGTTCAGGCCTGTATACCCGTTTGGTATGGCGGCAAGCCACTTGCAGCCGAGCTTGCTTGCGCCGGTGTTGATGCCGCCGTGCTCGGCGTTGACCGGGTTGTTCTCGATGGAGCAGATGTAGTCGTAGTAGTCGCTCCCGTACATGTTGTTCTGCGCCACGGTGTTGTTCTGCGAGGTGCCCTCCAGGCTCATCCCGTAGTAGGAGCTGTAACCCGTGTTATCCTTGATGATGTTGTGGGTTGAGTTTGACAGCCGCAACGCGGCGCCAGGCCCATAGTCGTAAGAGACGTTGTTCGATTGGACGGTGTTATTGTATGACCTTGCTAGGCTTATCCCATAGTATGTCGTATTGTACAGCGTGTTGTTCAAGATCGTGGAGTAATTCACGTCCATCAATGATATCCCGTAGCCGGATTTCTGATCGTACGTGTTGCTTATGTTCAGCTTTGTTGAATTGTCGGCCCTTATCCCGTACGCGAAGTTGGCAAGGTCGCAGTTGGCTATGCTGACGTTCCTGCTCCCGTTCACAGATATCGCATAGCCCAGGCTTGTGGCAAGCGACGACCCTATGTGGTAGCCCTGGCAGTTGAGCTTCACGTTATCTGCATTTATGCTTATGCACCTCTGCGATGTGGTTAACAGTGGGGCGGTGAGCAGGTAGTTGCCGCTCTTCGAGATGGAGCCGCACGAGTCTATCGGTGTGAACTCCAGGTTGGTTGATACGTGCGTCTTGCATGTTGCCCAGTCTGCATTGGTCACCCCGCACGTTGTCGCTGCCATGAAGTTGTACGAGGAGCTTGCCGAATCCGGCGTGGCATACACGTCTATGTTGCTGTTGCCAAGGGCTGTGCCGCTGTTGAATATGTTGCCGGCCGAGTGGGCGACATAAATCCCGTACGTGTCGTTGTTGAATGCGAACCTGCCCAGCGTATCTGCGGAAGCGTCCTGCATGTAGATGCCGTAGTTGGCGTTCCTTGCGGATACGTTGGTAAGGAAGTCGACGCTCGAATTGCTGAGCTGCACGCCAGTTATGCCTCCATTCACGCTTATGTTATATATCTTTGAATTGTTTACGTTCTCGAATATTATGCCGTATGCGTTAGTGTTAACCGTGCAGTTGCTTATGCTGACGTTGCTCACCCCGGAGGCGAATATTGCCGTCGTTGCGTTGAGGATGCCATGGCCTGCGCAGTTGAGCGAGACTCTGCTGGTCCTTACGTAGATGCACGATGTCCCGAACGCGCTGGACGCCGGGTTGCTTATGTTCAGATACCTGGCCATGTTTATCGATCCCTGCAGGGTGTATGCGCCAGGCGAGCCTATCGACCCACAGCTGTTTACATTGCCTGACAGGGCTATCTGCGAGAGGTCTGGCGGGGTGTTGAAGCCGGAGCACTGCGCGAAGCCGCACCCTGTGTTGTTGAAGCACCTGTTGCCGTATGCGTTGTTGCTCTTCGGCAGCCCGCCATATGCGCTGCAGTAGAAGCCCGATGGGCTCCCGCTTACATAATTGCTGAAGAAGGTGTTTCCTGTGGAATTGACCACTATGCCGTTGTTGTACTCATTGTTTATGGTGTTGTTGTATACCCTGTTGTTGCTAGAGCCGTTGGCTATGCTGAGCGATCCCTGGTCGCTTGTCGAGAACAGCATGGTGTTGTTGTGGATGCTCCCGTTCTTAACGTTGTCCAGGAATACGTCAGACATGTAGTTGTACGACGCGTTGTCATCCTGGAGGACGAGGCCTGACGACGGTTTTGCATAGATACCATACGAAAAGTTGCTTACAAGGCAGCCCTCCAGCCTTGTGTTGTTCCCGCTTACAAGAATTCCGTAGCTGAATGGGCCTATACCCGAATACGGTCCGTTGCCTTCAAGATGGTACCCCATGCAGTTGATGTTGACATCGCTTGCGCTCACGTTTATGCATGCGCCTGATGTCATGCTGGTGGAGATGCCGCCAGAGAAAGTGTAATTGCCTGGCGAGCCTATCGACCTACAGGAGCTGATTGTGCTCTGGGATATGCTCTGCACCGTTGTGGTGGCTGGAATTGTAGTTGTAGCAGCATGGTGCATCGTGGTGAGATAGGCAGCAGATGCTATCACCACTATAACTATTATTATCGCTATCATTGCTGTCCTGCTGAGTATTCTTGCCTTGAGGCCTCCGGGCTCCTTCCCTGGGGCTGGCCCGTAATTACCTACAGGTTGTTCCGGCTGCGGTTGAGGCGGCGGAGCGGCCGGCTGCTCAGGAGGCGCTTGGGCCTGCCCACCCTGCTGCGAGGCGTTTCCGGGCGGATTCTGCACAAAAAGGTATTGCATGTCTGCTCCGCGCGGCATTAGAACTACCGAATAGCATACGTATCAAAGTTTTTAATACTGTGAGGTAACATTACTACTTGTGCCCGGGTAGCTCAGTGGTAGCAGCGCTTGTCTCGTAAACAAGAGGTCGGGGGTTCAAATCCCTCTCCGGGCTTGATGCCTCTCTGCACGGTGAAAATGGATGGCTAAGCAGCGCAAGGAATCTGCCTTCGGGAAAATACCAAACATAGCCCTCATCGTACTTGTCCTTGCGTTCGCAATCACTTTCATTGCATTAAACTTCGACGGGCCGGGATTCAAGGGCGACGACTGGAGCTATCTCTCGCTGGCATACTGTTCCATAACGTCTGGCAGCCAGTGCGCCTCCCACCTGAGCGTCAGCACCTTCTTCTTCGTGTACATCGGCCTTATATTCAGCTTCGGGACGGTGAACCTCTACGAGATACTGGTGGCGCTGGCGTTCGTGGCGGTCATAGTGCTGGTGAGGATCGTGATGACGCCAATGCTGCGCGGAATCATATCAAAGGACAAGAATGTGCGGAAGGTGGAGCGCTCCCTCATATGGTTCAACATGCCCGGAGGCCTTTCATCGGTGATAATAGCCACGCTGCTCATCGGCTACAGCTTCGCTGTCACACCGGCTTCGTCAACGTTGTCTTCCTGCTTGTGCTCTTCACCAACATAGCGTTCAGCATAGGTGTAATGTACACGTGCAAGCCGGCGGTGCCCATCAAGGTGAAAGCACCTGCAAAGGCCAAGGCTGTTGCGGCTCCAGCTAAGGAGGCTACAGCTCCCTGAGAGCGTCTATGGGCTCAAGCCTTGATGCCTTCCATGCGGGATATACTCCGGCTATCACGCTCACCGTTATTGCGACAAGCATAGCAACAAATACGGTCTCTATTGATATGACAGGCGCGAAGGAGAAGGATGATGAAGAGCTGGACGCGGTGCCCTGCCCGCTGCTGCCTGAGACGAAAACGGCACCCCCTCCTCTGCCTCCACCAGGCGCTCCGCCTGGCACCCCTCCTCCAGCACCAGGGTTTGACGAGGACGAATGGCTTATCAGAGCAGACAGCGTGTACGCCCCAACACCCCCGGCAACAAGGCCTGCGATACCGCCGAACACGCCTATTATAAGCGCCTGGATTATGAATATCATGAGTATGTTCCTGTTCTTGAAGCCAAGGGACTTCATTATTCCTATCTCGTGGATGCGCTCATATACGGATATGAGCATGAC
>CAZCIA010000017.1:0-12227 GCA_964498845.1 Microcaldota archaeon | reverse complement strand
AAGCAAAGCAGCTTTACATTCCTTTTCTGGCTTCTATTACCCTGTCTATCATGAGCCTTAGCCACGCCACATAGTCGTTCGGGCTCTTTCCAATATCTGCTTTCAGCGTGTCCAAACCCACCCACCTCCAATCCATTACCTCATCCTTGTTGCACACCGGTTCACCATCATAAAATCCGAATATTATGTGGTCGTATTCCTGCTCCGTGAGGCCGTTCCCTATGTCAGCAGCCTTGTATGGGAAATTGAATGCTTCCTTCAGCTCGCAATCGAATCCCATCTCCTCCTTGAGGCGTCTGTGCGCCGCGTCCATCACTTTCTCCCCTGGCCTTGGGTGGCTGCACACTGTGTTGCCCCACTGCCCAACGGAGTGGTACTTGACCATCGCCCTCTTTTGCAGCATCGTCTCCCCCTTCTTGTTGAATACGAAGACCGAGATGGCCCTGTGCAGCCTGCCGCCGTTCTGGTGCGCAGCGAGCTTCTCTGCTGTGCCTATCTGGTTGTCATTCTCGTCTACAAGGATTACCTCTTCTGGCATAACCAAATGCTTGTCAATAAGCCCTTTTAATAATTTGCCTGCATACGCTTCAAGCAGAAGGCAGGGGCAGTCCACGCTAAAAGGAACAAATATATATCTGACAAACATAGCTATTTTGGATGGACATGCCGGTATCTATGCCAGTGCAGAAGCAGGTGGATGACCTTGCCAGCGCGGCAGCCAGCAACAGCAGGCTACATAGGATTTCGGGGGAGTACCTAAGAACGCACAACCCTGGAAAGGCGGTCTGGCACGCCCAGGAGGAATTGGAGCTCAGGGAGAGACTACAGCCCCTCTTCGAAGGCATGTATCTGCACCCAGACTATGATGCCTATAGCAGGTTCTTTTCCCATTGGTCCATGTCCAGAATAGAAGCGTTCATAGAAAGCCACAACGTCGATTATGCGGATACGGTGCTGACGATAGCACAGCTTAAGCGTCACGAGGATGGAGATACCCTACCAAAGGCACAGCCCCTCTTCGCTTGGATATTGGAAGGGAACCAGGAAAAAACCAGGGAGCTGTACGAATTCATTATAAGCCAGTTGGAGGGTATGCAGCGCAACCCCACCATTGATCAATTGCTCAACTATTTCAGCCCAGGTATTATCATCGGATCCAAGTGCAAGGAGATTGCAGTGATTTACGGCGTGCCACAGGAGAAAACAAGGAGAATCATTGATACTCTTGAAACAGCGGCAGGATACGGCGTGGTTTGGGACCAACCAGTTGCAGGCCTGCTCCTGCCTCCGCTCCCGCTCCCGATTGCGTATCTGCGTGGTATGGAACAGGAAGCGATAGGGCTCGCGCACGAGCAGGTCGAGGAGCACCTTCGCATAATGAGGGAGAGGATGGCCTCTTCGCAGGCTGCCAGCCACTCCGCGCTCGAAGCCGACCTGCCAAAGCTGCACAGGATCGTCTCAACTGCGTAATCGCGAAGGCCAGTCACAGCAGGCCCAGCCTATTTGTCAGCTTTTATTTGATATATCAGCTAAAACTGCGACAAAACGCAAGTTATTTATATCTTAGCCCCATAATACTAGGATGGGGTACTATGGAGAAGATAGAGATCAGAGCGATAGAGAAGCCTGATGACAAGGACCCTGAGAAGATCATCAGGTGGTTCGTGGCCGTGCTCGGCCTGTCTGGTGACGAGAAGAACAGCATGGAGGAGCAGATACTGAGGGACTTTGCCTTGGCAGCGAGAGAAGGCGAAGAAGGCCTCTCGAGCTCCGAGCTGAGGTTCAAAAAGGATGTGGCCAGGAGCACCGTGATATACCATCTGAACAGGTTCATCGAGGCTGGGATAATAGTCAAGCATGGCAGGAAGTACCATCTGAGGGCTACAGAGATGTCAAAGGTGATAGAGGAGTTGGAGTACGACATCGATAGGGAGATGCAGCGCATGCTTGATATGGCAAAGGAGTTCGACAGGATATTTTACAATCAAATAGAGCAGAAAGAAAAGAAGGTGATGAAATTACCGAGAATGAAGAGGGAAAAGCCAAAATAGACGAGAAGAAGGGCGATGAGCCCGACGAGCAGGCTGAGATGAAGGAGCGCATGCTGCGCCTTGCAGCCGAGTTTGACAACTACAAGAAAAGGGTCAAGTCCGACATGGAGAAGGCTCAGGTAATAGGCAAGGCCGAGATACTCAAGAACATGCTGCCTGTCCTGGATGAGTTCGAGCTGGCCATGCTATCGGTAAGCGCCTCGCAGGACAAGAACCTTGCAAAGGGCGTCGAAATGGTGTATTCAAACTTCATTGACTCGCTTGAACGGGAGGGATTGACAGAGATAGGCACCGACGGCGTATTCGACCCGTACAAGCACGAGATAGTTGTCTCGAAAACGGAAAGCAGCAAGAAGCCTGGCACCATACTCGAGGTTGTCAAGAAAGGATACACCTTCAATGGCATAATGCTAAGGCCTGCATCGGTGATAATAGCAAAAGAGACTGAAAACGAAGAGAAAAGGGAAAAATAATGATAAAATAGTGATAGTATGGCAAAGATAATAGGTGTGGATTTAGGCACGAGCAATTCGGCAGCAGCAGTACTGGAAGGCGGAAGACCTGTAATAATACCAAGCGCAGAGGGTACATCCCTTTATGGCAAGGCATTCCCAAGCTATGTCGCGTTCACTAAGGACGACCAGCGCCTGGTTGGAGAGCCCGCAAGGAGACAGGCGGTGGCAAACCCCTCCGGAACTGCGTACGCATTCAAGCGAAAGATGGGAGCGGACTACAAGTACAAGATATTTGGGAAGGAGTATTCACCGCAGGAGCTGTCGGCGATGCTGCTCCAGAAGATAAAGAAGGATGCAGAGGCGTTTCTCGGAGAGGAAGTGAAAAAGGCTGTGATAACTGTGCCGGCATACTTCAACGACAACCAGAGGCAGGCTACGAAGGACGCAGGTGAGATAGCAGGTTTGGAGGTTGTCAGGCTTGTCAACGAGCCTACCGCGGCTTCTCTAGCATACGGCCTAGACAAGGCGAGCAAGGAGATGAAGATAATGGTCTACGACCTTGGCGGTGGAACTCTGGACGTTACAATAATGGACTTCGGCAAGGGGGTCTTCGAGGTTGTCTCAACAAGCGGCGACACCCAGCTGGGTGGCACCGACATGGACAACGTGATAGTGGACATGCTGGTCAAGGAGATAAAGGATAAGACAGGGCTTGACGTAACGAAGGACCAGCAGGCTATGCAGAGGCTAAGGGAGGCCGGCGAACGTGCGAAGATAGAGATGTCAACGGTGCTCAGCTCTGAAATAAACCTGCCGTTCCTATCAAAAGACGCGAAGGGCAATCCGGTGAACTTCACCTACACCTTTACAAGAGCAAAGCTCGAGGCGCTTGTTGTGCCGATAATAGAGAAATCAGCCAAGTCTGTCATGCAGGCGCTTAAGGATGCGAAGTTGGAGCCGAACCAGCTCGATAAGGTGATACTTGTCGGGGGGCCTACAAGGATGCCGATAGTGCAGAGATATGTGGAGCAGCTGCTCGGCAAGAAGGCAGAAAGGGGAGTTGACCCAATGGAGTGCGTCGCGCTCGGTGCTGCAATACAGGCGGGAGTGCTCACCGGCGAGGTTAAGGACATAGTGCTACTTGACGTGACTCCATTATCGTTGAGCATAGAGACCCTTGGCGGAGTGGCAACTAAGCTGATTGAGAGGAACACCACGATACCTATCAAAAAGTCGCAGATATTCAGTACTGCTGATGACATGCAGGACCGCGTCGACATTATCATAACGCAGGGCGAACGGGCAATGTCGAGGGACAACATACAGCTCGGCAGGTTCACCCTAACAGGAATACCTCCAGCAAGGCGAGGCATACCGCAGATAGAGGTAACTTTCGACATAGACTCCAACGGCATACTTCATGTAACTGCAAAGGACGTCAAGACCGGGAAGTCGCAGGGCATGGACATAGTTGCCCCACACAAGATGAACAAAGATGATATCGACAAGAAGATGCAGGAGGCGCAGCAGTATGAAGAGGTCGATAAAAAGATACGCGAGCAGGTCGAGCTGAAAAACAGCGCCGAGTCGCTCGTGTACACCGCCGAGAGGTCGCTTGAGGAGTACAAGGACAAGGTGCCGAAGGAGACGGCTGAAAAGATAGCAAAGGCAAAGGAAGCACTATCTGAGGCTGTGAAGAAGGAGGATTACGAAGACATAAAGGCGAAGATGGACGAGCTTAAGGGTACAATGGAGGAGATTGGGGCCAGCATGTACAAGGGAGGCGAGGCCGGTCAGGAACCTGGCCCAGAAGCTGGGCCGAGCCCCGATCCAGGCCCTGATCAAGGATCTGACCCGAACGCCACGGACACCGACTTCAAGGTAGAGAAGTGATTTGATCGCGGGGAAACGGGACTATTACGAAACACTTGGCGTAGGAAAGAATGCCACCGCAGCCGACATAAAGGATGCGTTCAGGAAGCTTGTGTTGAAATATCATCCTGATGTGAACCGGGACAAGCAGACTGAAGAGAAGATGAAGGAGCTGAACGAGGCCTATGCTGTACTCAGCGATCCGGAGAAGCGCAGGCAGTACGATGCGTTCGGCCCTGAGGGCTTCAACCAGAGGTTCACCCAGGAGGACATATTCAGGAACTTCAACATAGACGAGATATTCAAACAAATGGGCATACAGTTCGGCTTCGGCGACAACGACCTGTTCAGCATGTTCAACATCGGCGGGCACGCAACAAGGAACGCCGACATGGGCAGCGACATACTTGCCAGTGTCGATGTCACGCTCAGGGAGGCTGCAACAGGCACCAACAAGAAGGTTTTTGTCAGCCACATAAAGAGATGCGACGTGTGCGACGGCGTTGGCGGTACAGGAGTGCAGAAGTGCAGGCGTTGCAACGGCACAGGCCAGGTGAGGACTACGAGAAGGACGCCCTTTGGGGTGATGCAGACGATAACACCATGTCCAGACTGTGGTGGGAGCGGCAAGACTGTAGAGAAAGCGTGCAGGAGGTGCAACGGCAAGGGAAGAATCAGGGCGGAGGACAAGATAGACTTCAAGGTGCCGCCAGGGGTTGACACAGGCACAAGGCTCAGGGTAAAGGGGATGGGTGATTACGGAGAGGACAGGCAAGGAGACCTTTATGTTGACATAAACGTAACCAGGGATAGGACCTTCACAAGGCGCGGCAACGACCTGCTTGTGGACCTCCATATACCGTTTTATGCGGCCGCGCTTGGCGGCACGGCGCAAGTGGAGACCCTTGAAGGCACAGAGAGGGTGAAGGTAAGCCCCGGCACGCAGACAGATACAAAACTGTACTTAAAGGACAAGGGGATGCCGAAGTTCAATGGTAACGGCATAGGCGACGAGGTGATAAGGGTCATCGTCGACACGCCGAAGAGCCTGAGCCCAGAGCAGAAGGCGCTGCTTGAGAGGTTCAGCGAATTGGATTCCGAAAGAAAGCCGGATGGAAAGAAAAAGTTCGGGATATTCTGATTACTTCAGCCTTATCGAGTCAAGGTTCATGGGCGCCCTGGCATCGACATGCATCAGCCTGCCCAGCGTCCTTGCAAGATCCTCGCACTTGGATTCCTCGCCGTGCATCGTGAATATGGTCTTCGGCCTTGGCCTTATGTTCTCAGCGAAGTCCACCAGCTGCCGCCTGTCACTATGACCGGAGAATCCTTCAACGGTCGTGACGTTCATGTTTACCTTTAATTGGGCAAGCTTTCCGTCCTGGTCCGGCAGGACCGCATCCTTCAACCCGTTCTGCAGTCTCCTTCCAAGTGAATTGGCACTGTTGTATCCAACAAATATCAGCGTGTTCTTCGGGTCCTCCGCCATCATCCTGAAATAATCAACGCTAGCGCCGCCGTTCATCATTCCTCCGCTTGCAATCACTATCGCAGGCCCTTTATCCATCAGCTCCGATCTCTCCCCTTTTGCTATCTCGAATATCTCGCTCTCGAAAGGCGACCTGTTGTTCAGTATCCTGTTCCTCAGGCTTTCCTTGAGATATTCCGGATAAGCTGTATGTATGGCGCTGGCCTCAAGTATCATGCCATCGAGATAGACCGGCACGTCCATCTTATACTGGCCTTCATTTGCCAAATAGCTCTCCAGCACAAGCTGCATCTCCTGCGCCCTTCCCACTGCAAACACTGGTATCAGCACCTTGCCGTCGTTCTGTACCGTTCTCCGTATCGTCTCCATCAGCATCCGCTCCTGGTCGTGCCTGTTCGGGCTTATATCGTTCTGCCCTCCATATGTACTCTCCATGAAAAGAGAATCGACTCTTGGGTATCTTACGTTAGCCGGATCGAACAGCCTTGTGAAGCCGTACTTCATGTCACCAGTGTGCACTATATTGTGCATGCCTTCGCCAACGTGCAGGTGCACCGTCCCGCTCCCGAGTATGTGCCCCGCATTGTGGTATGTCAGCTTCAGTTCGTCTGTTATATTGGTGACCTCGTTGTACTCCCTTGTTATTGTATGAAGTAGCATCTTCCTTACATCCTTCTCATCATAGAGCGGCGTCCCTCCGCTTCTCTGGACCAGCTTCACGTAGTCCTTGAGCAGCAAGGCAAGTAGATCCCTTGATGGCGGCGTGCAGTAGACAGGCCCGTCATACCCGTACTTGAATAAATAAGGAATGAAACCCATGTGGTCCATATGGGCGTGCGTTATTATCACCGCGCTCAAATCATTTATAGAGAGGTTGGCGCTGTCCAGGTATGGGAAAGCCTTGTTTGCATCCGCATCGCTCCCACGCGCAGACGGCTCCGGGTTCAGGCCACAGTCCACGAGCACCTTTGAATTTGGCGTCTCCAGGAGCAGGCTGCTCCTCCCTACTTCTCTGAATCCACCAAGGGCCGTGGCCTTCAGCCACTCGCTCTTGGTTATCACCCTATTGATGTCCTTGCCGACACCCAATAGGAACTTCCTCCTGAAGTCCTCCTCGTTGAACATGAGCTGCCTTACCCCTGATATGATGTCGCTGCTCATCGTAGGAGTACGCAGCACCTTTGGGCTCCACCCTGTCTGCACCGATATGCTCTTGAGCGTAGAGCCGCCCTTGCCTATCACCAGGCCTGGCTTCATCGCTTCTATGTAGACCTCTGAGAACTTCGGCATGAACCGTATGTTCGCCATTACAGCTTCTTTGGGCACCAGCTGCGTAATCGTCTCCTTTGCCTTCTCCGGTTCCATCAGATGCGACTCATCGCTCCTTATGATCAGCTTCTTCTTGACAGATGAGGCGATGCTCCTCACTATCATGTCATCCTGGTAGATCGCCTTCGCGTTCTTCAGGTATATCACAATGTCGGGTCCCTCGAACTCGGCCTTGACGAACTCGGCTTCGCTAGGCAACATTGCTTTTATTTTATCAAAAAGCTCTACCATCTGCTCCTTTGACTCCTCCTTTGTTTTTTTCTCGTCCAATGATATCACACTGGCAGGACTTAGGTAACTTCGTACTGCTCTGCACAGCAAAGCGGTCTTTACTTCACTGTGGTGATCTTCTCAAGATCCTTTCCGCTGTATTCGGTGTAGCCTGACTTGGTTATCGCCGCAACCATCATGCTGTCCCCTGTGGCGGAATCCCTCCTCATCGCTATGCTGAGGGCCTTAGCCACCACCCTCACAGCATCCTTGGTAGTCATTCCCTTCTTGTAAGCGTCTTCAATATAACCAAGCGCTGTCTCCGAGCCGCTGCCCACAGAAGCGAACTTCGATTCCTCTGTAACGCCGCCCAAGGCGTCAACGGAATAAAGTTGCGGCTGATCACCGTCCAGCCCGGCTATAAGGTCCCATACCATGTAAGGCATCATCTTGTTCTGCTGCAGTATTATCGAAAGCAGCGATGTAGCAGACTTGGGTGACAATGGCCTCCCCTCGTTCATCTTGTATATCTCGTTCTGCGCCTTGATTACCCTTATTACCTCCTGCGCGTCGCCGACCCCACCAGCTATTGTCATGCCCAGGTTGCTGTCGATCTTGAAGACCTTCCTCGCCTCGCTGCTGGCTATTATGTTTCCTGCGGTAGCCCTGGTGTCTCCGCCAAGCACTACGCCGTCGCTGCATACCACACCTATAGTAGTCGTGCCTTTCATATACTTTGCATATTCCGAATTCATAGCATAACCCCCAAAAGAACAAAAAATTACGGCTTAAGCATGAAATAGTTGCCTAAGCTTCGCCCAATATGGTTAACACCATTAAGTATATAAGGCTATCTGATTCCCGACAGCTCAATACTCAAGCTGGCTGCCGTTGCCGATAATCTCCCTCATACCGTTATTGAGCTCTGCGTACGCGAAGGTCCTATGCACCTTCGTCACCTTGACCTTGTAGCTGTTCCCTATCCTTGTCTTCGCGTTGTTGACAAAGACAACAAGGCTCCCTATCCGGCCGATTCCTTCTCCGCGCGCCCCCTTGGCGTTGACGCGCAGATCATACACTCCACCCTCCTCTACCAGCTCAGTCTCATTCATTCTCTACACCCTATTACTGTAATCCATCCGTGGCCATGCTTCGTATAGCAAAAGCTACGGTCTCTACCTATCCAAGAGATTTTCCGCAGTAGACTTTTTAAAGATGCCCTGCAGTTTTCAGAAATTACTACATATGTCGTATGTAACCGAAAGCGCTTGCGTTCCGACGACAGGATTTTCCCTTCTCCTCTGCAAGAAAAAAAAGGATTGCAGAAAGTTTCTGCAATCAGAGGTTCACATCTATGTTTAGCTGCTCCTTCAGCTCCCTGTACCTGTTCCTTATCGTCACTTCAGTCACGCCAGCCACATCAGCCACCTCCTTCTGGGTGCGCCTCTCGCCGCACAGCGCGCCTGCTATGTATACGGCGGCTGCGCTCACCCCTGTCGGACTCCTTCCAGATACCAGACCCTTCCTCATCGCCTGCTTGAGGAGCTCAACGGATTTCTCCTGGGCCTCCCCGCTCAGCTTGAGCGAGTTCACGTATCTAGGAACGTAGTTTATCGGATCGGTAAGTGGTATCTTCAGGCCGAGCTCATGGGATATTACCCTGTAGGCCCTGCCGATCTCCTTCTTCGGCAGCCCAGATATGCTTGATATCTCATCAAGCGTCCTCGGCATGCCGGCGCCTCTGCAAGCGGCATAGATGACAGCCTGCACTACCGTCTCTATGGGCCTGCCCCTTATCATATTGCTCTGAACGCACTTCCTGTAAAGAAGAGCCGCGTTCTCGCGTATGTTTTCCGGCAGTCCGAGATAGCTCGATACCCTGTTCAGTTCGGGCAGGGCTATCAGGTAGTTTCTCTCTGACGAACTTGATATGCTTGCACGCTTGTGCCATTTCCTCATGCGGTAGAGCTGCGCCTGCCTCTTCGAGGGTATCCTTACTCCTCTGATGTCCTTGTTGTACAGGTCTATTTCTGTAACAAGACCCCTGTTTGGCTTTGTATACTTTATAGGTGCCCCTGTCCTTGCCCTAGAGTTCCTCTGGTCTGCATCGAACGCCCTCCATTCCGGACCGCTGTCCGTGGCATTCTCCTCTATGACCAGTCCGCAGTTGTTGCAGACGCGTTCTCCGCGTTCGCTGTCAAATATTATGTCTATAGAGCCGCAGCTCGGGCATTTCCTCTGTATCTCCTGCGTTTCAGCCTCCCCGCCCTGCATCCCTTGCGGCTGCTGGGTTGGCAGGTACACGCTCTCGCCGAACTTGCTCCTCGGCCTGCCCCTGCGCCTCTTCATGGAGCTGTCCTCTATGCTGAGCTTGTTGTCGCTCAGCACGATCCTCCTCGTATCTGAAGTGTGAGCCTTCACCGATGATTTACTCTTGTTGTGCTTCTTCGTTGCCATCGTTTATACCCCTTGTTGTCTGGAAACCGATTCCGAAAAATCGTAACCTTCTTAAATGTTACTAAAAATAGCCACTATTATAGTGTGGGGATAGATATTTAAACCTTTCGGTAGCCTCCCCTCGTAAAAACCGTGCGGAAAGGTCACAAAAAGGTGCGGGATTCGTCACTTCCAGTCAATAGCGCCGTGCACAAGATATTTAAGCATGTCATATGTATGGGTATTGGCGATAGGATGAAGATAAGTGAGATTTATAACATGGATATCTACGGCGACAACGGGCAGTACCTCGGCGAAGTTAGGGATGCGATAGTGGACCTCGAGAGGGGTGAGGTGAGCAGACTTCTAATGCAGGAGTGGAAGAGCTCTGACAAGACAGAGGTGAGGAAGATACTGCAGCAAAAGAGCGTGCTCTTCAAGAACGTCAAGAACATAGGTGACGTGGTGCTTGTTTCCGGAGCCGGTCAGACAGCAAAGCCAGAGAGCGCTGCAAGCCCAGAAGTTACAGACCTGTCAAGATAAACTACCTGTGGCAGGCATCCGAAACAAATGATTAAAAGCGTGAGCTCCAATCCTTTATGGGGGTAGCGTGGACTTCTTGAAGAGCCTAAAGGATGAGGATCCAGAGATATACAAGGGCATAATGGACGAGCTGACCAGGCAACGCGACGGCCTTGAGATGATACCGTCTGAGAATTTTACAAGTCCGGCCGTCTTGCAGGCGATGGGGTCTGTCCTGACCAACAAGTACTCTGAAGGGTATCCTGGTAAGAGATACTATGGCGGCAACCAGTTCATAGACGTTGTGGAGCGCACTGCGCAGGAGCGTGCAAAGAAGCTATTCGGCGTGCCGCACGTTAACGTGCAGCCATATTCCGGGTCTCCTGCGAACCTGGCGATCTACTTCTCAGTTTGCAAGGCTGGAGACACCATAATGGGGCAGAACCTCACCGACGGGGGGCATCTCACTCATGGATGGAAGACGAGCCTGACCGGCCAGGTCTTCAAGAGCGTGCCATACCATGTAAGGCCGGACGGCTACCTTGACATAGATGAGGCAAGGAGGCTAGCAATGGAGAATAGACCAAAGCTGATCTGGATAGGCGCCACCGCATATACGAGGGAGCTGCCCTTCGAGGACTTCTCAAAGATCGCAGACGAATGCGGCGCGTACCTTGTTGCTGATATATCCCACGTGGCTGGCCTTGTGATAGCAGGCGCGCACAAGAGCCCTGTGGAGCATGTGCACATGATAATGACGACGACGCACAAGACGCTGAGGGGGCCGAGGGGCGCGATGATAATGGTCACAGACAGGGGCCTCAAGAAGGATCCCGAACTGGCTGATAAGGTAGACAAGGCTGTATTTCCCGGAATGCAGGGCGGACCCCACAACCACATAACAGCCGGCATAGCGGTCGCGCTGCAGGAGGCAGCAACGCCGCAGTTCAAGGAGTATGGCATGCAGATAGTGAGGAACTCGAGGGTGCTTGCCGATGCGCTAATGGAGAATGGGGTAAAGCTTGTGACGAACGGGACCGATAACCACATGCTACTCATCGACTTGACGCCTTTCGGAAAGGGCACTGGCATATTTGTGCAGGACGGATTGGATGCAGCAGGCATAACCGTAAACAAGAATACTGTGCCGAACGATACCGCATCGCCGTTCTACCCGAGCGGTATAAGGCTGGGCACACCTGCGCTGACGACCAGGGGCATGAAGGAAGCTGAGATGAAGCAGATTGGAGGTCTCATATCGGAAGTGATAATGGCCCTCAAGGATTACCAACTACCGGAAGATAAGGTGGAGAGGAAAGAATACCTTAAACGGTTCAAGGAAGAGGCAAAGGCAAACGAGAAGCTCAAATCGGTGCGCTCCAGAGTCCTTGAGATATGCAACAGGTTCCCTCTTTATCCAAATATCTGAAGCCTTTTAAATAAATTATGTTCTTATTCTATAGGCTCCCTTCGTCTAGTCCGGCCAAGGACATAGGGCTTTCAACCCTGTAACCCGGGTTCGAATCCCGGAGGGAGCAAATGAAAATTCTGATGACAAACTCGGGTTCAGTTCTCTAGCCAAAGAAAAGGGATCAAGCACAATACGGTTCGGTTCCATCACGGAGACCGAACCCGAAAGACTCAAGAAGCACATCAAAGAGGTGCTTCCGCAGCTAAGTTTCCATGAGATTAAGGACATGCTGTCAGTAATCTACAACATCAAGAAGAAACGTTTCAGAGGCAACGCGCCTCCAAAGTATGGAAGCCTGAATAAGGGCTTCTTGGAACAGGAGGCGCAAGCCTTCTTCAACTATTGGCCAAGAAATCCTTGCCTTTCAAGGCAATGGATGAATTGGACCGCGA
>CAZCIA010000016.1:0-13820 GCA_964498845.1 Microcaldota archaeon | reverse complement strand
GAGCTGAACACTCCCAAAGAGAAGAGCGCGCCAAGCACAATCGCAATTATGAGTATCGCCCATCCGTAGGTCATGAGGTACTCCATCGCGCTCTGCGCTTTAGGATAAGAATTGCTCAGGCTATGCTTGTCTACGATGCTCTCTTGTGTGTGTGTGTGTTATCCATTGCCTCTGGCTTACCTTTCAAAAGAAATAATATAAACTTATGTCTCAGAACGGCCTGTGCTGCTCTGCGAAACTTTTTCTCTAGCCCGCGTCATAGCATGCCTGCAGCCTTTAGGCCATTGACTACATCCTCTTTCACATCCTTAAAAGGCATGAGTTTCTGGGAGAGGAATGGACCAAGCTCGTTCCATGTCGCCTCTACGCCTTCAATGGCCCCCATAAGAATCTCTTCTGAAAATGCCATCTCTGATTCCGAGAGTTTTTCTTTTGCTAGCTCTTCATCCAGCCTCATCCCTTTTCCGAATAGGAAGTAAATGTCATACAGGTCTCTTTCCCTGTGTTTCCTCCTTTTGCTCATTATCGCCCTGATCTTCTCTGCAAATATCTCGCCACCGTCCATTATCAGCGCGGTATATCCCGGTGCGTCCCTGTAGATGGGTTTTTTCACCATTGAAACTGGTTTTCTCCTAAGCTTTGCACTGGTATTTATCTCAAAGGCCACGTTCTGGATTGTGCTCCGCTTTCCATTATATCTCGGCCCCCGAATTACAAGCGAAATGCTTACAGTTCCAAACTTGTTGACAGATTTTTCTGCCAGAGCCGAGGAATACATGAAAGCTGAAGTGATATGCTCTATGTTCTCAATAATCTTATCTGTGCTATGGTCCACCGATGTGGACGTGAAGTCAAGGTCTTCGGAGAATCTGCCGGAGTTATAAAATTTGGATAGCGCAGTGCCCCCTTTGAATACCAATGCCCCGGTCAGGTAGGGATTCGCGTATACGCCGTATAGAAGCAGGTCCTGCAGGTAGTCTCTCTCAGTCTGATGTTTATCCGCAAATGTTGTATATATATCAAGTTCTGTCTTCAGCATTTACCATCCCCTCTGTCTTCTTTATCACGCTCATGACCCTGCTCCTTTTAGCATAGTCCACCAGTTTCGCTACATCAACTTTCCCACGCTCCACAACCTCCTCGGCATACTCAACAAAGCTATTCAAATACAGCATATCCACTACAGCTTTTTCCGGATCTGCGACAAACACATCTTCCACCTTCCCATAGCCGTAGAGCATAGGCCTTTTTATTACCCTGAACTGCACCTCCATCCCTTCAAGGTCCGGGATGGGCCTGTGCCTTTTGGGCGAAACCACGAAGATAACGTGCGGTATCTGTTCTGTAAGATTATAGAATCTTAATGCGGATACAAGGCTGATATATGAAGGGAACAGTATTCTGGATGCAACCTCGTATTCTGTAGCGTCTTTTGTGTAGTAGATGCCCCGCTCTACCCTCTTGACATAACCGTCATTCGCAAGAAACTTAGAAGCATAACTAACAGGCTTGGACATTATCTTTGCCGCATCGTATATTGTGAAAGTGCCGATTCCATTGCTTCTAAGGTAATTGTTCAGCGCCTCGCTTCTCATGATGAATATGGCGCAGGCCAGATATTTAATACTTTGTGTAACGCTATTACCTATAAATAGGAAATGGTGTTACATGAATTGGTGAAACAAGCACTTCAGAACAGCCTGTGCTGCTTTGCAGATACCCTTTTCTCCCAAAGCCTCTCTGTGAATTTTTCTACCCTCTCCCTTGAGAAATCGTGCTCGTCGCACATGAACCTGACCAGTGCCTTCCTGTCAGGAAGAACCTCGAGCTCCTTGTTCAGCTCCTTTTGGTCCATCTCTGAGACTTCCGGGTTGGTGAAGAGATCCTCCACCTCCCTTATGTCAAGCTCGAACTCCTGGTTGTACTTCTCCTTCACGTATCTCTCGACGTCAGACAGCGACTTTGCAGACTTGGCTATCTTCACAGCCGTCACTGGGCCGACTCCCTTTATCCCGTCGTTGAAGTCAGTGCCAAGAAGTATACCAACCCAGATAAGCTGCTTCTGGCTTAATCCAACGCTCTTCAGGGTCTCATGCAGGTCAACCATCTCTGGCTCTATGTTTATGTAAACGTTCTTCCTTGGCAGCTTTCTCCTGCCGCTAAGCGTTAGGTTCCTCACGATTCTAGGTGAGGCAAACAACAGCGTGTCGTAGTCCTGGCTTGCAGCCGCGTATGCGAGCCCTTTTTTGCACATCTCGCATGCTTGTGCTTCCCCCTCGCTTGGCGCGTTTATGTGCGCGACGCCCATGTGCTCCAGAAGCTGCTTCGAGCTCTCGATTATGTACTTGTTTATCCGTGTGCTCTGCTGCGCGTACTTCTTCGCCTCCTCAAGCTCGCCTGCCTCCTTGGCCTGCTGCCACGCCTGGTATGCCTCCTCTCTTCTGTTCATCCTCGCCTCTATGGTCTTCTGCTTGAGCATTGATGGAATACCATCGAATACGTAGATTGGCTTTACACCTTTCTCAATCAGCTCTATGGTGCGGTAGAAGAGCCCGGACAGATGGCTAGTCACATTGCCCTTGAAGTCCTTTAACGGGGTGCCGTCAGGCCCCCTTATTATCGAGAGGAATTGGTAAAGGACGTTGAACGCGTCTATCGCGACTGTACGGCCGTTAAGCTCCTCAAGGTTTATCTTTCTCTTTACAACCAGCTTCCCCAAATCTACCGACATAAGACCAATAGTGGTACTATTTTCAGGATAAAATACCTTTCTGTCTAAGCAATCGCAACTATGAACGCGCCAAGCGCCGCTATGGCTAATCCGAATGCCTGTATCCGTGTAAGCCTCTCCTTGTATATCCAATATGCCAGGATTAGCACTATGAACGGGCCAAAAATACTAGCTATCGCACCTAGATGCAGGGTGCGCAGTGTCACGAGCTCACTCCACATCAAGTTAGCGATTCCGTCGAGTATGCCCCCTATCAGACCTATAAGAGCCACCACAAAAATCCACCTGCTGCTCTTTGCTGATATTCTTTCCCTGTCCTTCGATAGCAGAAGGTAAATCGGGACGACCATTACCAATGCAACCAGCCTTAGCGCAAACTGCGGGAAGGCTATTTGGCCAGAGTACTGGATGGAGAAAGATAGGAGCATCCAGGAGACCCCCATGCCAGGTTAGCGTAAAAGGCAGGCAGGAGCTTACTGTCGAATTTCAGGTGTTTCTGCACGCAGATCAGGAAAGAGCCGGTGAACACCACAATGGCGCCTATTATGGTAACAAACTTTATGCTCTCACTGAGCACAAGCACGCTGAAGAAGAGAATCATCACCGGCTGCACCAGTCCTATGGCCTTTGCGTTCACCACATGCTCTGTCTCGAGGGCTTTGTAAAAGAGCAGGGATGCAACACCAAAGAGAATACCAGCGCCAACAGCTGCAAGTGTCGAGTACACACCTGGTAGCACCATCCCTGATAATAGCATGTAAGCGACTATCGGTATAAGGCCTCCCACCAGAACCACTATCGAGGTGGCGGATGGCCCTAATTTTGGTGAAATGTCCTTCTGAAAAATATTGACTGCAGCCCAGATTGCCGCGGACGAGAACGCCAAAAGTAGGCTGAAGCTAAACATAAGCCCATTACCACATCAAGAATTAAAAAAGTCGCCCAAGGTGACGCTACCAGGTTTTTTGCCTGTGCCGGATCCGGGTCCGTCATCCTTCTGCTGTGTAATCTTTATGTTCAGCGCCTTCTCTATCTTCTTAGTAAGCTCTATAGAAGGTATTGTCTTCTCCTCCTCTACCCTCAGCAGGTGCGGCTCCTTCTCGTTTATCATCTCTGCCAGCACCTTCAACGGAAGCTGCATCTGGTCCCTTGCGGCGTGGATCTTTTTACCATAACCCTCGACCAGCTCCAGCTCCTCCTCCGTCTTCTTTATGGTCTTCCTCTGGATGGAGCCCTTCCTAGCCTCCACCTCCCTATAAAGGACCTTCTTGCCCTTAGCGCATGATGCACATACCCGGAGGTCTGCCCCCTCAATAGAGACTATGTATACATCTCTGGTCTGCCGACCGCATAACTCGCACTCCTCCACAGCCACGCAATACCAATGCATTCAATATTAAAAATACTTGCGCAACGCTTCGGCTAAACAAATATATACCTTCAAGCGAACTATACTACAGTTTCATGTCAGAGAGTGGAAAATCGCGAGATGCAGCCGTTGTTGCCATATTCGTGGTAGCGTTCGCTCTGCTCGGTCTTGACTACTATGCAAGTTCGATAGGGCTGATAAACCATGTCGTCGTGGCGATAGCCGTTCTGCTTGTCTCAGGCACGCTCATACAGAGGCTGAAGTCCCTGAAGGGCGGCTACGGCCTGTACATGTTCGGAGGCACCGGCGGCATAAAGGCGGTAGACAGGATATCAAAGAGGAATACGAGCTTCTGGAGGCAGATGCCGATGTGGGGCATAGTCCTGGGCTTCGGGCTGCTGGCGTATCCGTTGCTGAAAGGCAAGGTGGACAAGCGCCTCTTCGCGTTCAGCGTAATCTCGCTTGTGCTCTTCCTCTACTTCATAGTACCGTGCACTGGGGTGCCTTTGCAGTTCATAAACATATCGCAACTGAAGGGCTATGCCAGCTCTGCAGCTGCAGAATGCATACCTTCGTTTTCAGGCCTCACCCTCTACGGTTATCTCATATACGGCGTGACTGTTGTATCAGGGTTCTCCGGGTTCATTATCGTATCACTGCTCTATAATGCAGCAAACGTCCTTTTCAGCACTGTAATATATGCGCTTTCGCTTTATTCTGGAGCACCACAACCAGCGCTGCTGACAAGCCAGATACCTGGCGTGGCGCCGGTGATACCTGGCATAGACATACCGCTGATAGCCGGGATAGCAGCGCTCGCAATAATACTCATTATACACGAGTTCTCGCACGGCGTGCTCGCTAGGATGGCGAAAGTGAAGCTGAAGCAGATAGGAGTGCTGCTTTTCGGAGTGATCCCTATAGGAGCGTTTGTCGAGCCTGACGAGAAGGCGGTAGAGAGGCTGGACAAGCAGAAGCAGAACGCGATATTTGCAGCGGGTATATCAGCGAACTTCATAGCCGCGATATTTTTCTTTGTACTCATGTTCCTGATGTTTGTGTACGTAGTGCCGGGCATATACCAGAACAAGGGCATATTCATACAGTCTGTGCTTCAGAATACGCCGGCGAACGGCGTACTTACGCCAGGAATGCAGATGCTGTACTGGGACGGCCATAAGCTGAACAACATAACAGACGTTATAGCTGCAGGAGCAAACGATACGCCTGGCTCGCTGGTCAGGGTGACAGCACTGTCACCAAATTGCAACCCGCCATCAGGCCTTGCATGCATATCCCGCAACTATACATTCACAGCAATAGCGATCAATGGCTCCTCGATGGGGTACATCGGCGTATCCCTATACCAGCAGGAGACAATCGCTAGCACAGCATCAGCACACGCGCTGTACTTCATCTACACGGTGTTCGCACTTTCGTTCCTGCTAAACTTCCTTGTAGGGATAGTGAACCTGCTGCCGATACCAGGATTTGATGGGTGGCGCATCTACAAGACAAACATAAAGAGCAATTTCTTCGTTAGGTTCGTGACAGGTCTGATACTGATAGGACTGATCCTCAACGCGCTGCCGTGGCTCTACATAGCACTGCTTCACTGATTACCCAATCGCTCGCTTCAGCTCCGATATCGTGCCGAAGTCCATAGTGTATCCGTATCCTATGGCTATCGCGTGCATATTATCAACGGAAAGCTTCTCAAATATCGGTGCAAGGAGCTCATCTTTTGGAACCGCGTTTATTTCGGTGCCAGATGCAAAGTAGTTTATCGCAGGCAGCACCAGTATGTCCTTTCCCTCGAACTTACCGGAAAGAAAGCATCGCAGCTTTTCCTTCTTGCCAACCTCGTTGAATATAGCTATAGCGGGGTGCTCATGCCCCATTATGAGCATCTTTGTTTTGTTGTTCATTCCGGAAGGTAACTCCTCTCCATGGAAGAATAGATATCCGCCTATATTTGCTTCTTGCCCGTGTATTTTTAGCTTGAATGGATCTCTATACCGCTCAACAAAGTTATCGTGGTTGCCTTTTATGAGAACCAACGATACGCCCCTCTCCTTTGCGAAGTTTATGAAATCATAGAGCTCGTTGAATTCTTCCTCATCAACCATGGAGAACTCGTTCTTTATGTCTCCGTCGACAATCAGGGTCTTCGCCTTTGTTACCTTGATCGCCTTTTCAAGTATTGTGCAGATGTGTTTTAGATTTACTTTCGGTATAAGCACGCCCTTCTTAGCCATCACACCCTCATAACCAAGATGTGGGTCCGCTATTACAAGTGAGTCTATGCTTTTTATGAATATGACCGGCATGCCGTCCAAGAGTTCCACGTCATCATTGAGCAGCATCCCATCCCTTTATGCGTTTCATCACTAGCTTGTGCAGCTCCTGCAGGTGTTTTCTCCTCTCCTTCATCATCGCTACATCGGCATGGCCGAATGTTAGCATGCCATGCGCGAAAGGTGATGGCGATGGAGTCTCTATAAGCTTGTATTCCATCACGCCTGATTTAAGATCCTTCAATATCTGCTCTGCCCTGGGCAGGTCCATCACATCGTTGAATATCTCCCTGTAAACTTCCCGTATTACTGGGAAATTTGGGTCTATTTTCTCTGCGGCGCTTAGTATCAGCTGCGAGTTTACCTGCTGCCTTCCCACAGTTATCTTGTAGCCCTTGTAGTTCTTGAGTATCATGAAGCTCCTCGCAGCAACATGCCTGAACCTTCTTCTCATCAGCTCAGTCTTCCTTATATTCTTCTTCAACATTCTGCCCATATTTGCTCTCGTTATATCTGATATCAGATCATCAACTGTGCCTTTGTCAATGCTTGTGTCTTCTTCGGTCGAAAGCACGAACCCATTGTCATTTAACATTATTCCTACATCCATGTCAAGCATCTCGCCAAGCGTCATGCCAAACGCCCTGGACAGCGCATCATTTACCCTTCTACCAAAAAGCGAATGGAATATCAGGTAATGCTTTCCTGTGTCTGCGTCTTCAGTGGATTCTATAAGTATGCACGTATGAGTGGGAATAGCCTTTGCGAAAAGCAACTGTTCTGCAAAATAGCCGAACATCGCCTGCTTCGCATTCTCGTCCATAGGCATTTTGCCAAGGAACTCTCTCACCTTATCTGGCAATACTCCTTTCCTTCTTACCGGCCTTATCCACATCTTCTTTATGTTATCGTTTACTATCTTGCCGAATTCCTCCCGGAACTTGCCGATCTCTATCGCAAGCTCGTAACTGAGTGGCAACTGCTCTGAGAACCAAGGCGGTATTGTTGGTGTGCTATCCTTCGCCTCAGTCACAAAGGTCTTCATGCCCCTAGAGTGCTCGAACCTGTATAATCTTCCTCCAAGGGTGAATACATCGCCAGGCTTCAGCTTTGTCATGAACTCCTCCTCGATGCTTCCAATCCACTTGTTCTGCGTCGTGAATACATTCACTGCAACCTCATCAGGTATCGTGCCCTGGTTTAGCATGTAAATTACCTTGGTGAACCTGCCGCGCTTGCCGAATGCATGCTCCTTCTCGTCGTACCAGATCTTTGCGTATACCCTACGGCTCTCAAGCCCCACATAAGTGCCTGCAAGATAGTTCAGCAGGTAGACGAAGTCGTCCATCTCAAGCTCATGGTACGGATACGCCCGCCTGATCGTTGTGAAAGCCTCATCAACGTCCCACTTCCTAGTCAATGACATGCCGACAATGTGCTGTGCGAGCACATCCAGGGCGTTCTGGGGCACAGAGAACGAGTCGAGGTGCCTTTTCAGCGCTGCATCGAGCATCACGCTGCACTCTACCAGGTCATCCCTGTTCAATATTATGGTCTCGCCCTTTGCTGTAGCCTTGAAGCTATGACCCGCACGGCCGAACCTCTGTATGGCACGGGTAACGCTCTTGGGTGATCCAAGCTGTATCACGTTCTCGATGGCACCAATGTCTATCCCGAGCTCCAGGCTTGTCGATGACACGGCGCACTTCAATGATCCCTTCTTGAGCAGCTCCTCGACCTCCAGCCTTGACTCCCTTGAAAGCGATCCATGATGAGCCGCGATATCCTCACCATACTTGAAGCGCTTCTTTAGATTGTATACAACCCTCTCTGTGCCGCTCCTTGTATTGGTGAATATCAGCGTGCTCTTGCTCTCCTTTATAATTCTGTTTATTTCCTCATAAGTAGAGTCTTCTGTGCTTCCCTCCTTGGCATAGATAAGATCGCTTACAGGGCTTATCACCCGTATGTCAAGCGGTTTGCTCCAAGATGCGTCTACAATCAGGCAGTCCCTCGGCTTGCCCTGGTCGTAGCCCACAAGGAACTTCGCAGCCTCATCAAGCGGATGCAACGTGGCGCCAAGCCCTATCCTTGTGAAGTTGCTTTCCGATAGGTCTGCAAGGCGTTCAAGCGACAGCGCAAGGTGCACACCGCGCTTGTTGTTGGCGAGCTCATGAAGCTCGTCTATTATCACATATTCGAGGCCCTTGAAGTTAAGCGCAAACTTCTCAGAGTTTAGGAGTATGGCAAGGCTCTCAGGGGTAGTGACAAGTATGTGCGGAGGCCTCAACAACTGTTCCCTGCGCTCCTTTTGTGAAGTATCACCAGTTCTTACTGCTATCGTGACCTTCCTTATATTGTTCTTTATTATGTCGACGCCCTTTGCCTTTACTATCTGCTGATAGATCCGCTCAAGCGGCACTGTCAGGTTCTTGTATATGTCGTTGTTCAACGCCCTGAGCGGCGATATGTATATGCAGTATATCCTGTCTTCAAGTTTTCCTTCCATGGACAGGTCGAACAGTTTGCTTATTATGGTCAGGAAGCCTGACATTGTCTTCCCACTGCCAGTAGGTGCCGTTACCAATATATTCTTCCGGTCGCTTATGAGCTTGAATGCATACTTTTGAGGAGGTGTCAGCTCCTTGAAGTTGTCCAGAAACCACTTTCTTACATGTTCATTAAGCACAGAGAGGCTCTCATCGTCTGAGAAAGGTTGCTGAAGCTGCTCGATCATGAAGGTCACCAGGCAAAGAGTACATTACCCAGAAGAAGCTTATATTCCATATGTAATTAACGGATAAAGGAAGTAAAAGACCGGCAAACCGAACCCTTAAATTAGCCGAATGCGGTAATAATCTGGGAGTGAATGAGCGGCAACGTAGAAAGGCTACCAGGAGAGCTTCTGATTTACAAAACGAATGACAATCTGCTGATGAACGGTCTCCTTTTCAGGTCGAAAAAGAGAAATAGAGGTGTAGTTATATCTGTTTTTGGGATGGTAAGCGACTTTTTCTCGGCTCCGAGGTACCATGCGCTTATCAGGTCTCTTAGGGGGACCAAAACCGACGTGTTCCTTGCAGGCAACCGCGGCATCGGTTCTGTTTTTCCGTTCGACAAAAGGGGCAAGAAAGTTTTCATAGGAACTGCATTCGAGAAGTTCACAGACTGTGTGTTCGACATAAATGCTGCGATAAACACAGCAAGCGGGCTGGGCTACAATAGGATAATTTTGATGGGGCACAGCACAGGCTGCCAGAAATCTGTGTATTATCTATACAAAACAAAGGACAGGCGGGTTAAGGGACTGGTGCTGCTAGGCCCAGTTGGAGATTACGACGTCCTAAGACGGGACCTTGGAAAGAAGCTGTCTCGCGCAGTCAGAATCGCAAAGCGCATGATTAAGGAGGGCAAGACCGCCGTGAGGACGCCAGCATGGATATCCTACTACACACCGCAAAGATTCCTATCGTACGCTGTCCCTACGAATCCGGAGGCCAGGATATTCAACTACGATTCCAATTTGAGAGAGTTCAAGACGGTTAAGTGCCCAGTATTAGTTGTGTTCGGAGATAAAGAGCAGTGGGCCACAAAGCCGATAAAGGAGCACGTTCGGATATTGAAAAGCGCAAGCAAGGCGAAAAGCGTTGATGCTTCAATAATCAAGGGTGCGGATCATAGTTTCACCGGAAAGGAAAAAGAGCTTGCGAAGCTCGTTACCAGATGGGCAAATGGATATAATTTCTGACATAGCAATAATCGGTGCCGGACCGGCTGGATTATCAGCAGCAAATAGGGCTGCAGAACTAGGCCAAGATGTCACCGTGCTAGAAAAGCAGTACGAGATAGGATACCCTGTAAGGACGAGCGGCGGTTCATACATATCAGACATGGAGAAGTTCGGAATCCCGTCGAAATATTACAATCCAATCAGGAGACTCGTATTCGGCACGCTGAGCAACAACGCAGAATTTAATTATAGCAAGGATACGGGCTGCGTACTTGATACCAGGGCAATCTACCAATGGCTGGCCATGGAAGCTGTAGAGAAAGGGTGCAATCTGAGCGTGGGCACAGACGTCAAGGAGCTGTTGACGGAAAATGGGGCCGTAGCTGGCGTAAATGCGAGTAGAGCGGGAGAAAACATAAGGGTGAAATCGAAAGTTGTCATAGACTGCAGTGGCGTTTCCGCCATATCGGCAAGAAAGCTTGGTTTGATTAGATCTGGGAGAACGCGCTTTGGTTCCGGAGTGGAATATGAGGCCTATGCTGATGGCATAGACAAGAGCACTGCTATGTTGTTTGTCGGAGAAGACATCGCACCTACCGGATACGTATGGGTATTCCCATTATCGAAAAACAGGTGCAGAATAGGCATCGGCATTACTAAGCCGGACACAAAGACATCCCCAATGAAGCTTTTAGACAAGCTGATTAACCAGAGACCCGGTGCACTTGCAGATATAGGGAAAATATCCCCAATAGAACTCCACTCTGGCATCATACCGGTAGAACCCATACCTTCAAGAGTGGTTGCAGACGGCCTCATAATCGCCGGGGACGCAGCCGGCCAGGCAAATCCGATAGTGGGAGAAGGAATAAGACCTGCTATGAAATTCGGCAGACTTGCCGCTGAAGTGTCCGCGAACGCTATAGAGCGCAAGAATACAAGGGCAGCGGCATTCTCGGCATATGAAAAGGAAGCAAAAAGAGTCGCCGGGTATAATAGAATGGCCCTAATCCTGCAGCGTAAAATGGCACGGTACTCTAACAAGGATTGGGACCGCACAATAGAAAAGTTGAAGAAGCTCTCAGAAAAGAATTTTCTTACATTGCTTAAAGCTGACTTCTCTAAGAGAAACATGCTGGGAATGTTATCTGTCGCACCGTCGTTCCTGCTCGGCGGTCTGAAGAAGTAGCTACTTGTATATCGAGCGGTAAACAGTACCGGCATCGTCTGTTATGACAATGCACTCTCCTTCGCACTCTATCAGGCATGCCTGGCATAATATGCATGCGCTTCCATTCACACCGACAGATAATCCACCGCTCGTCCCGTCGAACTTATCAGCGAAATGGTGGTGGCCGTCGCTTACGTCCTTCCACTTTGCAAGCATGTCAGCATCGGTTGTTCCCTTCCACTTGTCAGCATCAGGCGCATGGTCGTTGTTTGCATCCGGAGAATCCCTGTCCTTCATCTCGAATACAGCCACAGGGCACACATCATGGCAGTGCGCGCATCCTGTGCACTTGTGCTTCTCCACCCACGTGTCCATGATACCATCTACCAATACCGCAATTTGTCAGCAATGTATATAACTTTTGCTGTCTGCAAGCTAACACGCTTTACAATAACTGCGACCGCATAGCTACCGATGTGCAAGGAGAAGCACCAAGGTTCTGGTTAGCCGAATAGGCTTGCCAGTCCGCTCGCCGCCTCTTCCTCGCTCTTCTTCTCTGCCTCTGCGTCCTTCTTTGGGGCTTCCTTCGCTGCCGGAGCTGCTCCTGCCGGTGCTGCGCTTGGTGCAGCCGCCTGCATCTGCATGCTCTGCGCGTTCTTGATCACGTCCTTTATGTTCACACCTTTCAGGGACGCGACCATAGCCTTTGCCCTTGCCTCCTCAGGAGTCATGCCAGCTGCCTTAACAATTTCCATAAGGCCCTGCTCTGTTACCTCCTTTCCGGCTGCGTCAAGAAGCAACGCTGCGTAGACATATTCCATGTTTTCACCTAGCATCATGTTTGTGACTGCTGCTCCTTGTTGAGCGCGTTCAGCGCGCTTGCCTGCGCTGATGCTGTGCCAAGGAGCACCTCTATTATGCCTGGCTCGTAGGCCTTTGTCTCAATGCCAAGAGCCCTGGCCTGCATGAAGCCCTTCACCAGCAAGGGCTTTACAGTGTACTGGTTTATTATCCCTCTCTCTATCGAAAGGGAGTAAGCGTTCCTGAATGCAGACAATATGTCAGATATGGTCCTATGCTCGTCTATGTCAAGCAGCTCCTTTGTGAATGTGGCTCCGTTGGCTATGAGCACGCTAGGCTCGATAACCGCCATGAATGGTAATGTGCCTACGGTGCGCAGCACCTTAGCTGCAGCAGAGCTTATCGGCTCTCCCTTCTTAACTAGCACCTTGTCCTTGGCTATCATCACCTTGCCCTTCTGGATCTGGACGTCCACGCCTGCCTGCTTTAGCTCTGTTACCGCTGCACCTGGCTGCAGGCTTGTCTCGCCGCTGTGTATCACTATATCCTCTGGAGCGATCTGCTTTGGCTTTGCCGCCAGCTTTATCGCACCGGACTTGAACCTCTTGAACAGGTCGAACGGATCGGAATTGCTGAGCAGTATCGCAGATGTGCCTGTCATAAGCGGGACAAGCCCCTTCGTATTAGCATTACCTTCCAGTATCCTCACAAGCAGGCTCTTCTTGCCGAATATCAGCCTTGTCTCGCCCTTTATGCTGTTCCTTGACCTCTGGAGCAGCCTGTCAGGTATGCCGCCAAGGTTGACTATGCCAATAGTGCTGTATTTCGACAGGTCCTTGCCTGCGTCCTTGACGAATTTTATCTTTTGATCCTTGGTTAACATAATTACACCTACATCAATTTCAGCGGCTCGCTCATCGTCAGTTTCACGTAAACGGACCTGATGTTGTGCTTGCCCACCTTCTTAACTATGCTGTTTACTACCTCATCTATGTTTGCAGCTATTTCGTTTAGCGGCATCTTCTCCGTTCCAACTACGCAGTGCACCGTGGGTAGGTATTTGCCCTTGCTCCTTATGTAAATCGAACTGCCCATGCCCTTCACTATCCCTTCGACATCTCCTATGAGCGGTCTCGGCATCCTGTTCCTTGGCCCTAGGAACTGGCCGAGCTGCTTTGCTATTGCCGGCATGAGACTTGGCTGCGCAACCAGCTCGTACTCAAGAAGTTCGTTCTGCCTTGCCTTGTCGTTGCTTATGGTGGCTATCTCACTCCCCGGAACGATCTTCACGCCGAACTTCTCCACTTTCGAGTTGATATTCCTGTCATCAGAGAAGGCCATCACCTTGCTCTCCTTGCCGCGCCCGTTGGGCAGCTTCACCTCAAGGTTGAGCCTGTTGTCCGGCTTTGAGAAGTCTATACCTAAGAAATTTACTGAGAGGTCAACGCTCTGCGTAAATTTGCGTTTGCCCTTGTTGGCTTCTATGAAAGAGCCTAGCTTTTCGAGTTGTTCCTTCTCCATGTGATCCCTCCTGCAAACTGCAGTAAACGGGAAAAACAGACGTTATATGATAGGCGAAAAAGGTTTATAAAGGTTTTTCCGTCCTCTCAAATTAGCCCAAGAAGCTGCAGGTCCTTCTTAAGTCCCAGTCCGTCCTTCACTATCTGGTCATCAAGGCCTATCCACCTAAAAGCTTGGGATTCACCTTCGTCCATTTTAAA
>CAZCIA010000015.1:0-16725 GCA_964498845.1 Microcaldota archaeon | reverse complement strand
TATCGCTGCGGTTCGCTTTCATCCTACCGCTAAAGCGTGTGGGATTTCCCGCTCACGTTGTTAAAGTTTTAAATACTATGTGGGGCAATGCAGACTAAACAGCTGCTTCAGAAAAGGGAGACATTGCACAAGGGCGTGGTGGAGATGGCCGACGCTCACTGCCACCTGAGCATACTTAGCGACCCTGTGATAATAAGCGATGTTGTGAAGTACGGAGTCACCACCATAATAACTGACGGCGTCGATACCCCATCAAACATAAAGACGCTTGAGGTAGCTGACAGCAAGCACGTGTTCGCTGCAATAGGTGTGGATCCGGAGCACGCGCTGGCCATAGAGGAAAAGGATTTCCAGAAGGAGATAGATTTTAACATGAGCCTTGCAAGGCAGAACATAGAGCGCATAGTTGCGATAGGAGAGATTGGGCTCGACTACTCGATAGGCGGCGGGCCTCACAACATAGCAAGGCAGAAAAAGGTATTCGGCGTGTTCATCGACCTTGCGGCAGAGCTCGGCCTTCCTATATCGGTACACTCGAGGAACGCGATCAAGGAGGTATTGGAGTTCCTTGCAGAGAAGAAGTCCAAGCGCGTGCATTTTCACTTCTTCGAGGGAGGCATAGAGGAAGCAAAGGTCGTGCTCAAGCGCGGGTATATGATATCTGTGCCGCCGATAGAGTCGACAAAACGGAGGAAGGTGATTGCGATGATGCCGCTTGAGAACCTGATGGCAGAGAGCGATTCACCTGTGGTAGGCCAGACTCCAAAGGCAGTTGAGAAGTCAATAAGGTACATAGCAGAGATAAAGAGAATGGCGTTCGAGGATGTGGCAGCAGTCTTGACGGAAAACACAAAAAGGTTCTTCAGCATCGGCACCAAGGGCGGCAAGATGCTCATGCGTTATTAACTTTTGCTTCAGATTAATTCTCATGGGCCCGTAGCTCAGCTTGGATAGAGCGGCAGACTTCTAACAAACTTTTGAGAAAAGTCTGATCAAAAGGAGGAAATCTGAAGGCCGCGGGTTCAAATCCCGCCGGGCCCATAAAGAATTGGATTGCTAACCCTATTCGGTGCTTTGTCCTGGCGTTTGTTCTCCTTGTCCTGTTCTCCCGCCGCGCTTAGGCTGCTTCTCCACCCTTGCATTTGCAAACTCTACTGTAAGATCCTCCTCTGCGCTGTTGTCCATCCATGCCTTTATGTATGTTGCAATGTTCCTGAACGGCTTCGAGAACCTGTCCGTCAGCTGGTAAGCATTGTCCTCGTGCTTCAGCATGCCGATCTGCACAGCGAAGTCGAGATAGCGTTTTGCGGTAGCGATCGGTATGCCGGGCGGCGTCTCCTTGAGGCGCATACTTCCTTTCTTCTTGACTTCCAGCAATAGGGTTGCGAACCTGTACGCCTCTGTCTCATTGTCATAGAACAGCTTCGCTATGTCCTTGACATTAACACTCTTGAGCTTGTCCTTTAGGGGCGCGTCCTCAAACTCCCAATACTTGATTGCCATCTTCCCAACATTATAGTATACGTCACTAAGATTTTTAAAGAGAATTCCAATTTATTGAAAGGTTGCTTAGGTCACTTATTCTTTATGAATGTGATTGTGTCCCCATCCTCGAGTACGTGTGTTATGCCTACTTTCTGGTTCACGAACCTTGCGCTCTTTCCAGATATCTGTGCACACTTTAGCTCGTCAATTATATGCGTGTGGAACTTTCTTGCTGCGATTCCAATAGTTGATCCTTTTTTCAATATCATTGGATGCCCTTCCTCTCCGATCTTCGGCTTAAGGTAAACTGTTATCAGGCCGAGCCCGTCATATATTTCCGCTTTAAGCTGCTCTGTGTTAATCTTCTCTGTGGCGCTTACTGGAACCACCCCGATTCCGTACTTCTTTGATATCTCGTTTGCTATCTTCTGGTAGTCTGATCTTGTGTCTATCTTGTTCAATGCCACTATGGCTTTCATGTAGTACGCGTTGTGCGTCACTATATCGATGAATGTGTCCTCGTCTACCTTGTCCCATATCAAAACGCTTGCGCTGTGGACTCCTATACCATTCAGTATCGCTTCCACATAGCTATCTGGTATGCCAGACCTGTTCGTCTCAATCTTGAGCCCTCCGGCAAGCCTTTCGTTTATCTGTATGGATGGCTTTTTCTCATTTATCTTTATCTTGAGCTTCTGGAACTCTGCCAAAAGCTTATCCAGCTGTATCAGATTGTTTACATCTACAACAAAAACAAGCAGGTCTGCAGGCTTAAGCGCGGCCATCACCATCCTTCCTCCGCCTGCTCCGAGATGCGCGTCCTCTATCAGTCCAGGCATGTCAAATATCTGGATGTGCGCTTCATTGTAAATCAACGTTCCAGGTATTATCGTAGTGGTAGTAAAGGCATATTGAGCGGTCTTGGAGCGCGCGTTAGAAAGCGCGTTTATCAGCGATGACTTGCCAGTGCTTGGAAAACCTACCAACGCTACTGTCGCATCGCCTGTTTTCTTAATGAAAAAACTCTTTCCATGAACCTTTTTGTTTGCCACTACTATTTCCTTCTTTATCCTGGCTATTTTCGCCCTAAGCATGCCAAGATGCAGGTTTGTTGCCTTATTGTACTTAGTTTTTGAATACTCTTTTGACAGTTCCTCCAGTTTTGTCATCAGAGATTCCGCCTTATCTGTCATTTAATACACGTTTGTTTATTATAATAAATTAAATTTACTTAGGTGAAATTGTGTTTATTCTTAGTGGGCCTATTTGGATATTATTTTAAATACTTATCATATGACTGTTTATTAAAGTGGATGTAATGGCAAAGAAAATGAAGAGAAAGAGGACAAAGAGGAAGAGATAGTTAGTCTCTTCTGAGTTTTTTGATTTTATTTTTATTTTTTGTTTATTTACGTCATGTTAGCGAATCGCTTCCTGAACGACCTGTCGTTCTTTAACGTGCCGAACATCTTCCTCATCTTGTTGAAGTCTGATATTAGCTGGTGGACGTCCTTCTCGGTGGTCCCGCTTCCCTTCGCTATCCTTTTGATCCTTCCGGGATTGTGGAGTATCCGCTCGTTGCTCCTCTCCTCTTTTGTCATCGACGCTATTATCACCTTGTACTTCTTTAGTTTATCTTCACCCTGTTCCATGACCTCCTTTGGCACATCTGCAGCCCCTATCATACCAAATATATTCTGCAGTGGCCCCATCTTTCCCATCGCCTTTAGTTGCGCGTAAAACGACTCGAAGTTCAGCTCCTCCATCTCCAGTTCCTCGGGCTTGAGCTGTGCCTCCTTCACCGCGTTCTGCACGCTGGATACCAGTCCAGCTATGTCTGGAACGCCCAGCAGTGTTCCTATGAACTTGTCGGATCTGTACGGCTCCATGTTGCCAAGCTTTTCTCCAGTACCTATGAACATGACTATGGATTTTGCAGCGTTTGTTGCGCTGAGCGCGCCGCCGCCCTTTCCTGATCCGTCCATCTTTGTAACGATTACCCCGGTCATGCCGACCGCATTGTTGAACTCTGATGCCTGGCGGCCGGCAACATGGCCTATGTCCGCACTTATCACCATTATCCGTTCCTCAGGCTTGAAGATGTTTGCTACTCTCTTAAGCTCGTCTATGAGTGGAGAGTCAAGCGCACTTCTTCCGCTTGTATCACATATCACAACCTGCTTGTCCTTGAATTTATCAATTCCCTCTTTCGCTATCTTTGCTGAATCCTTCTCGCCCTTCTTGCCGAAGAAGGATATGTTAGCCTGCTTCGCGAGCGTCTCAAGCTGCTCGTATGCAGCCGGGCGCGACACGTCGCAGCATATCAGTGCGGAGCTCAGCCCCCTGTCCTGGTAGAACTTGGCAAGCTTAGCTGCTGTCGTCGTCTTCCCAGACCCGTACAACCCCATAAGAAGTATCTTCTGGCGCTTGAGCTTTGGTTCATATGACTCACCCATCAGAGCAACCAGTTCCTCATATACTATGTTGGTTATGTAATCGGTGGGCGCCACGCCTGCCGGTGGCTTGCTCCTTAGCGCCTTCTCTTCTATCCTTTCCGTTAAATCATGGACCAGCGCTACGTCTACATCAGCGCCGAGAAGGCTCTTCTGCAGCTCCTTGTTGAACTCCTTTACGGTCTTTGCATCGATTATCGTCGCATGCTGGAGCTTCGCTATGGCCTTCCTCAGGCCCTCTCCCAGGTCCATAAAATCAGCTTATTATAGTATTTGAAGACCCGATATTTATATATTGTAGTCGCTTGTAGTATGTGCTTTCGTGGCGAAACCGAAGATGGTACTTGCGCAGTCGAACCTGACGCTGAAGGGCGGTGCTGAGTTCACCATATTGCAGATAGCGCAGCATTATAATACCCCCATCTATACAGCAGAGTACAAAAGGGAAAAAACTTATTCCGAGTTTAAGGAGCTCGACATCAGGACGATAAGCAAGGGCGGCTTCTCCCGCGTACTGCCATACGGGCGCATGTCCCAAGGCCTCGATTACGGTCTGGCTTTCTACAACTTCAAGATCAAGGAGGATTACGACATAATAAACGCGCACATCGGGCCCAGCCACTGGATAAGGAACAATAACGAAAGGGTGATGTGGCACTGCCATACCCCTATGCGGGACATATACGACCTGTACGAATTCAGGATGTCGATGCGCAACAGGCTTGCACGCCAGGCATATCGCTTAGGGATCAAGGTTGTAAGGAATATGGACCAGGGTGTGGTCAAGAAGATCGAGATGATCGTCACAAACAGCAAGATAACACTGGATAGGATAGAGAAATATTACGGCAGGAACGCGATAATAGTCGGCACAGGAGTGGACTGGAGGAGGTTCGAGCGTGACAGTGACGGAAAGTACTTCTTCTACCCGTCAAGATATTCGCCCAATAAGAGGCAGGACTATGCGATACGGGCGTTCCAGCTTTTCAAGAAGCACATTAAGGGCTACAGGCTTGTGCTCTGCGGGATAACCTCGAAGGACCCATTCTACTACGATTACTACAAATACATAAAGTTGCTTGCGGCGCAAGTGGGCGATGTGACTGTGCTGGCCGATACTCCGGATAGGAAAGTGGTGGAGTTGTACTCCAGAGCGACAGCGATTCTCTTCACATCGAAAAACGAGGATATGGGTCTTATACCGCTTGAAGGCATGGCAAGCGGCAAGCCGGTCATATCCGTCAATGAAGGCGGACCGATGGTGAGCGTGAAGGACGGGGTCACCGGGTTCCTAGTCAACAGCGAGGAGGGGATGGCTGAGCACATGCAGCGCATAGCAAAGGACAAGGGCCTTGCTGATAGGATGGGCAAGAAGGGGCTCGAATCTGCAAAGAGAGACTGGTCGTGGGACGCCTTCTTCAGAAGGTACGACGCCGCGATAAAAAGGATGACGCTATGACTTCTGCGGCAGCGCTTTTGCGCTTGGCGAGGGTCCAATCACATACTTAGATATGACCTTTGCTGCGTAGTCGAGCGCCCTCTTTATGTTCGCCTCGGTGTTCGCTCCCGTGCAGATCATCTTCCCATTCTTGAATAGTATTATAGAAACTTTCGGTTCCACGATCTTGAATATTGCGCCTGGAAACTGCTCTGGCTCGTAATCGACCTCCTTGACTTTCTTCGAGAGCAAGTATAAATCTATTTCAGCGTGGAGGTCTGCGCTTACCACTATGTTCTCTATCTTTATCACAGGATTAGTTATCATCCCGTTCTTCGCTTTTTTTGGCTTGGCTGCCATTTAAACACCAACGTATGAGTATTTATACGTGCAAAGCTTTAAATATATGAAGAGCTTCGACAGTGGTGAAAGCATGGAGAAGGAGGTAGCAATTGTCGGCGGCGGAGTGGTTGGGCTTGTGATGGCTAAGGAGCTGGCCAAAAGCGGCGTGCCCACCACAGTATACGAGGCTAGGGCGCGCATAGGGGAGGGGGCAAACAAGGCATCTGGCATAGTCTCGGTCGGTGGCCTTGACAGTATGGGCATCGATTACAGCGGCGCTGTAATAAATTCACTTGATGGGGCTGTGCTCTACGCTGGGAAGGAGAGGCTCAACATAAAGGCCAAGGAGACAAAAGCTTACGTCCTTAATAGGGAGATGCTGGCGCAGCTGTGCGCCAAAGAGGCTGTGGCGGAGGGCGTAAAGATAGTTTTGGGGACTAAAGTCGGCAAGGACATGCTTTCAGAGTTAAGCAAAGAGAAAATCGTTGTTGGCGCCGATGGCGTAATATCTAATGTTGCAAGTAACTTTGGGTTCCCGAAGATTAGCAACTATGTGCTGACCTACAAGGCAGAGTACGAACGCGCATCAATCCATGACCAGCATTCTTGTGAGGTCTTCTTCTCTGATGCTTCAAAGAAGTTCTTTGGATGGACAGTACCACATTCCAGCTCTGTGCTTGAGGTTGGCGTGGGGGAGTGGATGCAATCGAGGCGCAACAGCCTTTCAGTCTTCAATACGTTCATCACGAACCCTAGTGCAAGCAAGGGGCTGCGCGGTGCAAATAAGATATCTGGGCTTGCTAGCATGATACCACTGCAAGCAAGGAAAACGACCGTTAAGGGCAATGTGCTACTTGTTGGTGATGCCGCTGGGCAGGTCAAGGCCACTACCGGAGGCGGCATAGTCTTCGGGACATTATGCGGGAGAACGGCTGCAGAGGCTATAATAAACCACATCAGGAAGGGAGCACCGCTATCGCTCTATGAGAAAATGTGGCGCAGGAAGTACGGATTGGACTTGGGAATGCACAGGATGATACACAGCTACTACTCCAGCGTGGGACCGAACGGCTCGGAACTGCTCTTCAGACTGGCAAAGATATTCGGCATCGAGGGTTTTCTAAGCCGATATGGAGACATGGACAGTCCAAGCAAGATCGTTAAGCGGATCTTTGCAAGATAAGCGCCAATCTCATCATACGCCAAGCGCAGATGAAGCAGCGGATGCTAAGCCAATCAGCACCTGTGGGTATATCCCAATGGCTATGACAAAGGCTATGCAGACAATCGCCACTATTGCTATGTTCTTGTCCATCAGCATTCTTTTTTCTGGTCTTGCCTGGAACATCTGATTAATCACCTTCGCGTAATAGTATACCGAGATGAAGCTGTTTATCACTCCGATAAACGCGAGGAAGGCGTAGTTGGCGTACACCGCGCTAGAGAACAGCAGGAACTTCCCGACAAAGCCCACGAGGGGAGGTGTTCCGGCCATAGAGAGCATCAGTATTGTAAGCCCTACAGCAGCGAACGCATTCCTGCTGTATAGCCCTGCATATTCGTCAATTGTATGTATATTCTTCGATTCGGTCCAGAAGACAATCGCAAATGCCCCTATTATCATGAACATGTGAGCGATGATGTAGAAGATGCTAGATTCTACCCCGAGCTGGGTTGCCGATACGATGCCGATGAAGATGTACCCTGCCTGGGATATAGAAGAGTACGCGAAAAGCCTCTTTATGTTCTTCTGCACCAGTGCCGCGAGATTCCCGAAGAACATAGTCAGTATCGAGATTATTATCAGCGTGTCGGGCAGCAATGGGGTACTGTTGGCCGCGCCTGATGAGGCGAAGACCAGCACGGTAATCTCTATTATTGCTATGAGCGCGATCTTTTTGTTGACTCCGGAGAGCAGTGTCGTTATGTTGCCAGGCGCACCTTCATAAACGTCAGGTACCCAGAAGTTGAAAGGGAAGGCTGCACTGTCTATGGAGAGTGCACCTATGAACAGCATCATTGACAGGCCTATGATGAACTTGCCTATCGGGGCGCTGGTTGCGGCCGTAAGCGAGAGGTTTGCATCATACGGGAAAAGTAGCGCTAGCGCAAGCGTAAACACAGCGGTAGCAACAGCTCCGAGCACGAAAAGCTTGAGCGCAGGCTCCACATAACGCTTGCCGTTCTGCAGTATCATGAACGCCGAAGACAGCACCACAAGCTCTATGCCGATAAGTATCGCTATTATAGAGTACGCGAATGCGACCATGAATGCGCCAAACGCCACGAAAGAGAGAAGCATGTTGAACTGCTGCAGCGACATTGCATTCCTGTATGATAGCACCTCGACCAGCACCATCCCAAGCGCAAGTGCGGAGAAGAGCAGGCTGCCGAAACTGTTCGCCTGGAACATGTATATGAAGATGAAGTTTACGCCTGTGCTTGCCAGATACAAAGACGAGAACCCTGCGATGAGCAGTAGCGCGGTTGTGGCTACGAATGTAGGCTTTCGGGATTTAGAGTACACCGATGCTATGCCTGATATTATCAGAAGCAGCAATGGCACAGCCACAAGATAAATGGCGCCTTCGTTGCCGGAGATGTATGGTATCATCTTTTCACTATGTAAGATTTATAACATTCAGCAGTATGAATGGGAGTATTCCGAAAAGGAAAATCGATGCGATTAGCACAACGTATCCTATCGTCTGATTCGCACCTACAAAATCCTCTGGCGGGGTGCGCTCTCTGTTTGCGAAGAATGATTTATTTATTATGAAGTACATGAAAGCGCCCATGAGTATCAGCGAAAACAGCGGGATTATGCCGTAGATGCCGAATGCCCCGATAGCGCCAAGGAACATTAGGATGTCTGCTATGAATCCGGCGGTGAGGGGAACGCCCGTCATGGCAAATATTCCTATAAGGAAGGTGTAGGAGGTGAGCTTGGCGCTGTGGGATATTCCTCTCAGGAAGTTTATGTTCCTGCTGTGGAACATGTGCTCAATGGCACCTGCCGCCAGGAACATCACCGCTGCCGTAAGGCCATGGGCGAGCATTCCGTATATTGCACCTGTGGTGCCTATGCTTGCCAGCGTTGCTATGGCGAACATGATTATCGACATTTCAACTATGCTGGCGTGGGCGACCACCCTCTTTATGTCATGCTGGCGCATCATCAGGAAGACGGCGTAGAAAGCGGAAACGGCCGCCAGCGCCGCGATATACGTGGAGTAGACGTGCGCTATCGGCATTGATGTGAATATTATGAGCATGCCGAACCCACCGAACTTCGTAAGCACGCCTGAGAGCACCATCGAGCCCTGCGTTGATACCTCTGTGTAAGCATCAGGAAGCCACGAATGCAGCGGAAACAGCGGCATGGTTATCATGAAGGCTACAAAAAGGAGCAGGAATATCGATTCCTGGATGCCGATAGGCATCGATGAATATGTAGATGCAAGGGTGGATATGCTGAGCGAGTGGCCAGGGGCGTAGAAGTAGATCAGAAGGATGCCGAAAAGCAGCATGGCGCTTGCAAATACCTTATAGATTATGAACTTATACGATGCTGTGCGCCTGTTTGCACCTCCCAATACGTTGATCATGAAGAAGGACGCAATCATGCCTATGTCCCAAAAGATGAAGAATATGAAGAAGTTTCCTGACAGGAAAAGCCCTGCCATACCTATCTGGAAGAGTACGATGAGTATGCTAGATATCCTTTCTCTGTCTTTGGTGATGTTGCCGCTTATTGCCGTGATGAGTATGATTATCGATGACATTAGCAGCAGGACCAGAGAAGTGGCGTTGGTCCTCAGGTTAAGCCCGACAGACAGTGAGGGTATGTAGCCGTAGCTTTCGCTTATGCTTGCGCTGCCCGTCATCATAGCCGCGACTATCAGAGCTACGACCAGCGCAAGGCCTGACAGTGCGGAAAGCGTGGCCAATGCGGCACTGTGGCGCCTGAACGCAGTAAGGAGGGCTAGGAACAGCGCCGGAACGGCGATCATTAGTAGCAGCAGCGGTATCATGTGATCATCACAAGAAGTGCAAGCACTATTACAAGGCCGACTGCAAACGCAGCCACGTATGTGTTGACGCTGCCACTCTCAGCGATCTTGGTCAAGTCGCCAAGCTCCATCACCCTTCTTGCACCTGCATAAAATATCCTGTTGAGGTAACTCTCGAAGGCTTCTACGCCACGCGCTATGAGCGTGACAAACGCAGCTATGTACCCGTATGCGGCATTTACCGGATATGATATCTGCAGCATTCTCCTGGTCCTGCTCCTTTCTGCGAGCATCGTGGCCGTCTTCTTGAATATTATATAGGCGGTAAGTATCCCGAAGAGCGAAACTACAGACTCTATGGCAGCGCTGGCTATGTTTATGCCTTGCGCTACCCCATTTATGAAGAAATATGCGGTGAGCGCCAGCACCACAGCAGCAAGGATCACCTGCGGCGCCTGCATCGTCCTCTTAAGTGTTGAGAAGTGCGTCCTTATCATAGTGGTTGATGCACTTTTCTGGTTGCCCGTCGGCACGAAGAGCCACCTGAATATATAAAGCGCTGTGAGGAAGTCAGCAACTGTCAGCACAACATACACGATTACGTTGGTCGTCGCAGCGCTGTCTATTGCAACCCTGCTGAAAAAGCCGCTGAATGGGAAGATCCCCGCCAGCGATAGCGCGCCGATGAGCGCGACTATGAATAGAAGACGATTCCTCCCGAACGACGAGACCCTATAGATGTTAATGTCATCGTTGTTTGCCTTCATTATGGTGCCGGCGCTCATGAGCAGGAGGGCCTTGTACACCGCCTGGACCGCAAAGAACAGCAGCGCGGCTGCCAGCGCGTTGAGGCCGAGCGCTACGAACATCAGGCCCAGGTCCTCCATGGTCGAGTATGCAAGGATTTTCTTTATATGATCAGATGACAGCGCATTGAGGGCGCCAACTATCACTGTTATGGCGCCAACCGCGAGCATCAGCCACAGAAGGTTAAGCGTTATGAAGAGCGGGAACAGGATAACTGCGATAAACACCCCGGCTTTGACCATGGTCGATGAATGAAGGAACGCGGAAACCGGGGTCGGTCCCTCCATGGCGTCTGAGAGCCATTCGTGGAACGGGAACTGGGCCGACTTGGTGAACGCACCGACCAGGACAAGTACGCCTGCGATTGTCAAAAGCAATGGTATGGCGGTCAGTGCGCTTGCATTGGATATTATGGCAAGGAAGTTGAATGTGTGGAAGCTGCTCCAGAAGATGAGCATTCCAGCAAGCATGCTTATGTCACCTATCAGTATTGTGGTTATCGCCTTCCTTGCTGCTCCTGGCGGCGCCTCCTTCTGGTACCAGAATCCGATCAGCAGGTAGCTGGTTATTCCCAGCCCTTCCCACGCTATGAAGAATGTAAGGAAATCGCCGGTCATGGCCAGCAGGGTCATCGACACGGCGAAGACGCTTAGTAGGAAGTAGTACCTGCTCTGCTCGCTTGGCACGTCCATGTAGCCTATCGAGTAGAGGAATACCAGCGGTGATATTATCGCGATGAGTATGAGCAGCAGCTGGTTGGCGTATGCAAAAGAGAGCGACAGCTGGAATGAGTAAGCTCCTGTGGTGAACCAGTTCGTTTGGTTTACTCCTGATGGCAGGTTCATGAGCAGGAAAAGGGTAAGCAGTGCGGATCCGATGGAGCCAGCGAACGCTACATACCTAGCATAGCGCTCCGCCTTCACTGAGAAGCCCATAACCAGCGCGGCTATCCCACCAACAAGAAGCGGCATCAGTATTGTTATAGGATTCAGTCTCTCACCTTTCCCTGAGTCTGTTAAGCTTGGTCACGTCAAGGCTGACCTTGTACTTTGCCAAATACCTGTAAAACACGACCAGCGCTATTGCGTCTATGGCGGCTATCGCCCATATCACAAACAGAAGAGGCAATATTACACCCGTTATGGTGTAGCTGTACAGCGACATCGCCACCAGCGAGCTCGAGACCAAGATAACTTCTATGGATAGCACTATCACAACGAAGTGCCTGGATGCGACAATACCGGCTACCCCAAGCGAGAAGAGCGCAAATCCCAGGATCAGCAGATATTCCAGCATCATTTCACCCTTAGGTCCTTAAGCAACGGTATCGAGGCGATCGCAACGAGGAACAGCATTATGGTTATGGCGTAAAGCGATGCAATTGTGTACCTCGAGGTTAGCGAGGATATTATTTGCGGTGATGAGAATTGGTTTGCAAGAGGCAGCCCGTGAATGGAACTGACTGTGTCTGAGCTATACAATCCATAGAGCATTACAAGGAATATTACTACGGCTGTGACTGCCAGCGCAACATAGTTGGTGTACTTGAAATTGGAGTAGCTCGCGGCAGCCACGCCTACGAATAGGTATACGGAAACTCCGCCTATCATTATCAGTAGCTGTATGACAGCAAGGAGCGGCTGGTCTAGCAGGAGGAACACAAGAGAGTTGACAAAGAAGAGAATGGAGAGCGCGACCGCAACGTGCAGCACGTCCCTGAAGATGAATATCAGCAGTGTGCCTATCACCATCAGCGAAGCTAATATCAGAACGATAAAGTCCAACATCGCATCACGAGAGCCTATTTCAGGTCCTCTGGTCTTTTTATGAATTCCCGCCTGTCGAACTTCTCAACGTTGTAATCCTTGGTCAACACCAGACATTCTGGCGGGCAGACCTCCTCGCATAGGGCGCAGAAGAGGCACCTCTCAAGATTTATCTCTGGCATCACCTTGCGCCCCTTATCGGTATCCACCTCTACCATTGTTATCGTCTGATTCGGGCAGATCCTTGCGCATGCGGAGCAGCTTATGCAGGTCTTCATGTCCAGCTTGTGCACCCCTCTGTAATTGTCTGTGACGGCTTCCCTCTCCTCTGGGTATTCAAGCGTTGCAGGTTCGTGCAACGCCTCGCGCGCCACATCAGCCAACGGTTTCACTATCATCGCACAACCCTAATGAATGAATAATATGAATGTAAGTAATAAATTAACCACTGCAAGCGGCGTCATGTAGAGCCAGCCGAGTCTCAATATACGATCTATTCTCATGCGCACTGTGGTCGCGCGTATGACTATTATGAAGAGCGATATTATCATCACCTTTATCATTGTCCACACGAAAGGCGGAATGATGCTCGGTCCAAGAAACCCTCCAAAGAAGAGCACAGATATCAGAAGTGCTCCAACAAACACCCTTACATAATCTACGAATAATATCAGTGCATAGTATGGTGCGCTCACATCAGTCAGCCAACCCGCAATCAGCTCATTGTCGGCTTCTCGAAGGTCGAATGGGGGCCTCTCCAGCTCTGCCAGAATGACGACAAAGAAGATGAGAAGGCCTATCGGCATAAGGAGGGCGAACCAGTGCGACTGCTGCGCGGCGATTATGCTCGAGAAGCTGTAGCCGTTCGCAAGCATCGAGACTGCTACTATGACAAGAAGCAACGGTATCTCATAGCTTATCAGCATCGCGACCGATCGCTCAGCACCTATGGATGCAAACTTGTTGCCGCTGGACCACCCGGCAGTGAATATGATAAGCGGAATGAATGATACTATAGTGAATACTACGATCAGGCCTATGCTAGTGCCTATTCCGACATAGCTGTTCGTTATTGGTATAAAGAAAAGGACCATTATGAATGCGGCCATCATCGCTGGTATGGCGGGGAGGAACAGCGCCCTGTCCGCGTTCGCAGGTATTATGTTCTCCTTGCTGAGTAGCTTTATCAGATCGGCGAGGTTCTGCAGGACGCCGTACTTGCCTACATAGGTAGGGCCGTGTCTGGACTGCATCCTGGCTATGAGTTTCCTCTCTATCCATCCGATTAGGTATCCGAATATTGCTACGATTATCATCAGCGTTATTGCGAACACTATCATGGCTATTACAACAGAAAGAGGACCAAGAACCGGATGTGGGACGAATCCTGACAACAGGCCCTCAATCGTGCTGAAGTATCCTTGCACTGCACCAGAGCTTATCGCAATCATTGGGACCTATCGTGCTTCTACTCTAATGCTTTTATTCGTTTGCAGCGTTACTCTACTGATTTTTTGATTACGGAAAGCGCGAGCAGGATACTGAAGGCGGGCACGGTCAGGGTCCGCATGCAGAGAGCAGGGATGATGCAGTTCGTGATATTCAAGATAAGGAGAATAAAGCTGGGCAGTGGGGACTATCCTGAGCTTTATTCCGACAGGGTGATAGAGCTGGGAGAGCTGCAGAGAGTAGCTAATAAAACCGGGTTGCCTGCTTCAGCACAGAACGGAAAAGCATTCCCTTCAGGAAAAGGAGCGGCGGATTTCATAGGGGTAGGCTAGCCCTGATTGATTATCGTTATCTGCCCCGCGGTGTTCATTTGCGCTGATGGGTGCGCTGCCGCTGTGTAGTTGATTGCGATGTCATAGGTCGTGCTTATCGTGCCTAGCGGTATCGGCGGGTTCGTGCACGTTGTCGTCACGTTGGCTGTTCCGCCTGGTGCAAGGGCGATGTTGATGGGGTATGCCTGCTTGATGCCCGGAGTGTAGCACGCTATGCTTGTGAGCGTTATCGGTGTGCTCAACGCGCTGATTATGCCGATTGTCGTTGTATAATTTGTATGAGAGAAGCTTGCGACCCTGCATGGCAGGTAGCCATACGGGGTTTCGTTCAGCGAGCACGTGTTGACGAACGTGCTGTTCCAGCCGGCGCTCCTGTTAGAAATGTTCAACGACAATAGCAGGTTTATCCCTGCGTTGTTTGCGAGCAGGAGGTTTGTGCGGTTGACAAACGAGTAGATGCTAGCCGTGTAATTCTCCGTCACGATCGTCTCGTTTATCAGGTCGGCGGTCTCCCCGCTGTTCCGTATGGGTGCGATGCCGCTTGAGCATACGAACACATTAGCTGCAGGATAGATGATCCCATTGCATGTTGAATTGACACTTAGGTTTACCGGGGCGTTGTTCCTCTTAAGGTAGCTCATGAATGTGCCGTACTGGTTCGAGAAGATGCTTGCCGTGCCGTGCGTCCCGTTGTCATATGTAAGCGCAGACCCAAGGTAAGACGAGTTGGAATAAACGAACCTCGGGGATATGTTCTCCAGCCCTGCAATCGCTTTGCCTGTGCCAACGACAACGGAGCTGGCGTTGCCTGTGTATGCTGTACTTGATATGCTGGCGCACGTTGCGTTGAGCGTGCTGTTGTAATATGATATTATCTTGGTCCAGCCGTTTGAGTAATAGAAGCACATGCTAGTCGTGTTGGTGACCCTTGCGAAAGCTGCCTTTGTCCCGTTAGCGCTTATGCTTGATATGGGAACGGAATAGCTGTTCACCACTGCACCGACAAGCGCCGGCGTTATGGTACCCTGGACCCACGCCGTGTATGCGACTTGGTTGCCTGGGTAGTATGCCACAGCTCCTTGCACTAGGTTTATCGTATCTGAGAGATCCTGCAGCATCCTGAGCATGACAGACCTAGCCGGGCCCATTATGCCATTGAGTATGCTTGTGTTGTACCCTAGCGCCATGAGCGATACTGCAGCTGAGCCGTTCTGCAGCAGCGTGAACGACTGCGTGTATGTTATGTTGTCGTTTGGTATGGACGAATAGACATTTGAGCTCTGCGGGGGGTTCACAATGATGCTTATGGAGCCATGCGCTGCTGACCTGTTGCTTATGCTGAACACGTGGCCAGGATCGGCTATCGCCTGGAACTGGTACGTGCCGCTGTACGGGAAGGTGTAATTCCACGCCACGGCGCCACCCTTTCCTTGAGGCAGCGTGACCTTGTAGGAGCCTATCGGATTCCCGTTCAGGTAGATTAGGAGCGGAACGTCGGTAGCTGTTCCGGAGCCTGTGTTGTTTATGTCAGCCCTGAAGTGTCCTGCCTGGTATGGGTACGGCGATGCCGACACGTTCGCCCTCAGCGTCACAGATATGTCATACGTGTGGTGGATCTGCGTGGATAGCACGTATGCGACAGCTACGGCTATGACGACCACAATAACTGCGTAGATGAGAATGCTCCTGAAGTCCATGCTATTGCCTGCCTCTGAGCTCCTTTATTGCGGCCGTTATCTTCTCGCGTATCGGCTGCACCTCTGAATCAAAATACTGTGCGACCCAGGCCTCCTCGTTGTACTTCTGGTCCGGGTTGGTGTTCAACAGGAAGTAAACCCCTTTGGAATTGTTCACCATGTTGGCGTTTTTTAGCTGCAGGAGGTGGTACCTGAGGGTCTTCTCATTCATCGTCTCCCAGTTCTTCGCTATGTAGTCAGATAGTTCCTGCACGGATGGATCCTTGTGCTCGACGAACTGGAAGTATAGTATCGAGTCGAGCACGGCGACAGCGCTCTGCCTCGATTCGCCTGGGTTTATCACGCCAAGCGCAAGGGCCAGCCACCTGACAAGCGAGCGCCTTGTCTCGACCACTTCCTTTGTCAGCATCATGTTGCGCAGCGTTATCTCTCTTTCTATAAACTTCGATTCGTTGAGCTCCATAAATGCACCCGAAGAACGCGTCTCCTCCTTACTATTGATATGTATTTCTAAAAACCTATCGTATCATTTTGCATCATTATCCTTTTAAAATGCTTGTGCAATAATAAAGAGTGATTTTTTGGCGATCGTTGACATCACTGCCGGCTTCGAGCCAGCCACCCTGAAGGCATACTCCAAGAACGAGCCATACCTGGTGCTCTCGCTCAAGAGTTCGGACGGCTCTGCATCGTACTGGTGCGAGTGCGATGTGTCGGTGAAGCCGCCGCTCTCCCTCGCCCATGACAAGGAGCTCAGTACCGGTAGAACAAACGTCGGCATAGTCAAGCCGAACGGGACGCTGAGCAAGCGCATACGCCTATTCACGATGCCGAACAACTTCCCGGATGATTACCAGGTGTCGATAACCACCTATGTATACGGTGAGGACGGCACAATAGCTGAACGGTTCGAGAAGAAGGAGAGCGTACCGTGCAAGGAGCA
>CAZCIA010000014.1:0-17109 GCA_964498845.1 Microcaldota archaeon | reverse complement strand
TGTCTATACTGAAAAAGACCGATACGGTGAAGATGCCTATCAGCGCGGCAGCAACTTCGATGTACACGAATTCAAGGAGGCGCAAGACTGCCTCAAGAACGACGAGATAGTCTCCAACCAGGTAGAATACAGCATACTTGTCAGGGACATTGAAAAAGAAATCATTGGCTTTTGCAAGAAGAACAAGGTTACAGTGATAGCTTACAGCCCATTCGCGCGTGGTGCGCTCTTCAGCAATAAATATAAACCGCTTGTTGCGAAGCTGGGTGCAATAGGGGAGAACCACGACAAGGATGCATCACAGGTTGCGCTGAATTGGCTGATAGGAAAGGATGGGGTAATAGCAATACCAAAGGCAAGTGACAAGCATCATGTTATAAAGAATGCGGAAGCATCAGGCTGGCACATGACACCAAAGGAGCTGTCCGAGATAGAACAAGTTTTGTCTGAGATCAGGAAAAGGCCGATGACATCGGTATTTACCCCTGTGATAAAGCACAGCGGATTCTGGTCAAGGCACATGACTCCAAGACCGAAACGGAACAAGCCTTAAATGTCCTAAAAGAATGTCGGATCCGAAGCCATTGCATATCGTAAAGGATATAATAACGAAGCCCAGTATAGTAGTCGTGGTACAGATGTCAGAATTTACAAGCGTGGCTAAACTAAGCGAGATTGAGGAGGGCAAAGGAAAGAAGGTCACCGTCAATGACCAAGAGCTTGCGCTCTTCAAGATAAACGGCAAGGTCTATGCCATACAGGAGAATTGCCCACATCAGGGTGGACCGCTTTCTGACGGTGACCTGGATGGGAATGTCGTGATGTGCCCCTGGCACGGCATGACATACGATCTAACGACTGGTAAAGCTGCGCCAGGAGCGTGGAACCCTGAATTCAGCGTGAGGACCTACAAAGTCAAGGTGGAAGGAGAGGACATAATGGTAGAGGTCTAGGCTGAAAAGGCGAAGATAACTCCTAATGACAAGACTAAAAGGAGGGCACCAGCCATAAACATACCGTTGTATGCGCCAGGCTCGTGCCATGCCATTTTCGATGACAGGAGCCCAGCCGCATTGGATACGTTAAGCAGCACTATCCCTATTATTATTCCGAGCTTTGTCATGAAAAGCAATATGCCTAGCAGTTCATCACCCTAACCGAACCGTTAAGCACTGATAGTAGGATGGTAGCATTGCCCCTAGAGAACGTACCTAGGATGGATTGAAGATGCTCCCCCTGCCTGGATAACAAGGCAACAGTGCTGTAATGCGACCCATCATTGATACCGCTTAAGGGCGCCACACCGTTCTTCTTCAGGAACCCATTTACACTAGGAGAAAGCTTCATAGCGATTCCGTCAACCCATAAGTCGTACAGGTTCCTAGCTATCTCGCTTTTCTGATCGGAATGTCTTTTTCCCCAAGTGCTATCAAGAGCGTAAAGCAGCTCGTCCGCCAGCATGGCTGGTTTCACCGAGCTGAAATAGCTACGCATGCTTTCTTGCATATCTTTCAGGGTAACCGCTGCACCTTTCAGGACAAAATTATCTTTATTCTTTTCCTCAGTAATCTTAATCAGCTCCTGCAAAGCGTTGAAGCCAAATCTTACCTTTGGTCTAACGCTGCAATCCTCGTGTATGAAGATGTAGCTGTTTGATGACCCCAAATTTGAAAGCATTATTACAGATAGGCCTGCACCAGCGCCTAAAACAATGTAGAGAAGACCAAAAACCATCTTCAATCCCCCTCTTTTACAATCATCGTCACCTTATCGATAAGTGCGGCACCTATGCCGAAGAATTTCTCTATGTCCTCGTTTGTGTTCGCCCCCCTCCTTACCGACGCCTCGATGACCTTTGAGCAGAACTCTTTGCACAGCGCCAGTCTTTCCCTAAGCTCCTTCTCTTTGACAGCCTTGTCATAGATGTCATGCGAGAGTCTTGAATTCGCGAAGGCCAAACCCTCTACTTCCCTTGAAAGCCTCGAGACCAGACGGTTTTCAGCGCTGTCAATGACGTATCGCGGAACCATTTTGCCCAGCGCGTCAACCACGTAGTTGTATACAGCCCCGAGCCTTACCTCGTATAGGTCGTCAACGATAGACAGTATGGCCATCAGGCGCATCAGGCACGATGAAAAGACCTCATCACTGGGCTTTGCGAAGTAAAACACAAGCACGATAGAATTCCTACCAAACACCAGGCTCTGTTTTTCTTCAGATCCGATTACCTCATATTTTAGCTCAGTCCCGTAGCTGGCAAGCTTCAACGATGGCACAGAGTCAAGCCTTTTTCTTAGCTGCTGTGCAGTGCACTTCAGTCTGGCCTCTACACGGAAAGAAGAGTAAAAGCGGTTGTCATCTGGCAAATTCAACACCCTTCAATGACTCTATCGACAATGCAATGGAATAGTCTCTGACACCAAGCTCCCTAAGAAGGGCAAAAATGTCATGGCGTTTCAACCCGGTTTCGAAAAGGAAGCCGACTAACTGCGGCAGGTCCACGCCCTTCGCATTATCTTCGAAGAACTTTGTTATCTGCATACCAGCATTATTTCCAAAATGCATCTCATCTAGAACCAACTGCAGCTTTCGCATGGATATGTTTGTTGCCATAGAACCACCAGTTATAGCATAAGTCCCGAAGCTGAATCCATGTACTTTGTCTATCAGGAATCTCTTCGGGACAGTTCCACTCCTGTAAACAAGGGAAACAATACAACTGCCCCTGTCAAGTGACTGGGCGGTCTGTAAGAACCTCTGCTCCAGGATGCCGGATGATACAAGACTATCCAGGTTCTGTGACCCCTGGAGACGGAAGACAAAGTTGCACGCCGCGTTGGCAAGTATCTCGTTGTTTACATCGTTTACCAGTTGCGTCGCAGCAACTATCATAAAGCCAAACTTCCTGCCCTCCCTGAAGAGCCTGCCCAGGCTATGCTCCATGTTCGCGAGTTTCCAGGCCTCCTCCACCACCAACACCTTATTTGTATCTGTGCCTGGTTCAATCGAAAGCATGAACGAACGGATTCTTTCAAGTACCACCTGCACCAACGCTACTTTTCCAGAATCCGTTTCGATTGATGATGGGTCAATTGAGTTCATGCCAGATAACAGTATATTCGCATCAGGCAGCTCTCCTTCACCAGAGGGCCTCCAAACCTTCCCACCAAGGAAATTTACTAAATCGGTATATTCTGAATTCCAGTCTATTATCAGTATCCCGTAATGCTTTTCTACGCAAAGCTTTGCCACAATGCTCTTTATCATGTACGTCTTGCCAGAACCGGTCATCCCGATTATCGAAATATGAGGGTTTACCAGCTTGTTCGTGTCAAGAAAAAACGGTACCTTATAAAATGATGTCTTGCCTATGTAAACGCCGCACACCGATGAATCATCGTCCATCTCTGGCTCTGAGGGATAGAAGATGCCACAATACGGCGCAAGAGCCTTCGAATTGGTCTTCATTATCATACTATCGCCGAGTCAAACCTCATCAATTTCACCATCTCTTCACCGGAAAGCACTACAGATTTCGTTCCAAACGCCGCATCGAATTCAACGGAGAGCTCGCGCATCTGCAGGACCGCTTCTTCCTCCGCCTTATGCCTGCTCTCCGATACTGCACTCGTCATTATGTAATAAGCCAGCTTCAACGGCATGCCCCCGCCCTTTATCCCGTCTATCTCGTGCTCTAGCAGCGCTATTTCGCTCTTTAGCCTGTTCGCAAGCACCAGTCCCTTCCCAGAGCCAGGCCTCTCTATCCTTGAGAGCTCTATCTCCTTCATGCCTTTCTTTGTTTCCATGTGCTCTAGCAGCCTAGGCGTATTAACCTTCTCTACATGCATTATCAGTTTGAACGGCGCGCCCATGCCGCTTATCAGATCCTCTACTTTGCCTCTGTCAATCCCGGATTGGCCCAACGTGGTGATCCTTGCGGCAGATGTAGCGGTATACCCTCCTGCTGTCTTTGCCACCATCGATGATCTGCTCCCGCTCAGTTCAAAGCCGTTGAAGAGCTGGACAAGATTGGTCTTTTCGAATACCCATGCCTCTATTACGCCCCACATCTTATGCACCAAGATGGCTGTAAGGGCCAGCACAGCTGTGACTGCAATAAGATACACGTTCAGTGTCGCTATGCTTGCTGCTAGCGCACCAACCGAAACCGCAAGCAGCACATACGCGATGTACTTGTCTAAATTAAGCCTCATGCAATCACTAGAACACGTCGAACTTGCCAAGGCTGACCTCAGAGCCGAGCATCTTGGCTAGTTCCCTTATCGATGTTATCGTAAGGATCACACTCAATACCGGGAAGAAGAAAACCTGTATTATTATCAGAGCCAACCAGCTCACCAGCTGTTTTATTATATCGATGAATGAGCTGGCAAGGCCTGATACGCCATTCGCAAGCGCCTGCAATGGCCCAGAAAGGGTATTGGCTGACAGTATGTCTGTAGAGAAAAGGCCACCCTCCACGCCCTGCGCCTGTATCGTGAATGAGCTGATTGACGTCTGGTTTATCGCGCTTGAATAGTTTGCCGTTATCTGTGCGTCAAGCAGATAAGTGAGTGGAAAGATGGCAAAAAGACCTATCGCTATTGCAATTGCAGTCCCACCAAGCTTCCTTGTAGGGTAGAAGGTGCGCAGCACAAGTCCTACTGGTAGCAAGAGCGGAATTGCGACAATGGAAATGATGCTGAGCAGCGCCGACTGCGTGTATATGCTTATTATCGCAAACGTTAGTGCGCTGATTATGAAATCCTCCTGTGAGAGCAGCGGAGCGAGTACTGTACCGAAAGATACCGAAGCTATGCCAAAATCGAGCTGTGTTGATGATATAAGGCCAAGCGTTATGTAGAGGCCTGACACCGGAAGCAACAGCTCAAGCGAGGAGCCGAGCAGCGACGGATAGCTGTAGTTGTCTATCGTTACAGGGGTTATCCCAACAAGATAGTTGTATGCGAAGCATATCGCGTAATTGGAACTCATATATCCATTGCAGGTGGCGTTAGCGTGCGAACCCGACACAAGACCGTTTATTATCCCAGTGCCAAAACCTGCCGGACTGAAGAAGAGGAATAGTGAGCCCACAATTGCGCCGTTTATGAACGACTGTATTAGCTCGTCCCTTCCGAAGTTCTTGAGCCGGTTATTGTCCATCGCATAACCAAGGCCGAATATTATGCCTCCTATGCTTATCATTATAGCTATTACGCTAACCGCTATGCTGTATCCTAGCAATTTACCACTAAGAGATCGAGTTCGAGGTAACGTTGCTGAGCAGGTGCGACGATGCGGTCGCAAGCGATGTTGATGCGACGCTCAATACCCCGACAACGATAGCCCCAATGATTATGTTTATTGCGGTGCTGTGGAAGTTGGCACGCTTGTCAGGTGGCATAACCTGGCCTAATGCATAGAAGACACCTGCAACTATGAAAAGGACACCACTAAGGATAGGTCCAATTTGCGACAGTATGCCTTTTATGCTCGATAGCTCAGAAACTATCTGCAAGTTTACTACTATCGTGCCACCGTGAACTACGCCCAACATAAGAGCGAACACCGACAATGGTACTATCACATGCTTGGCGACCCTAACAACATCTTTAAAATCCATCCAATCCACCATAGTATTTACTTAGATAAATATATTATACACAAGTAAATATTTAAATATTTGCATAAACACAATTAAACATAGGTATATGCAGACAGCTGGTATACACATAATACTCTCTCCAAAGGGATGGAGCGAGGCTATGAGACAGAGTGCAAAAAGGAGACATAGATATACTTCAGTGACCAAGTCGTATCTTTGCGCGTACCAGAACCCAAGCCTAGCAAACTTATTTATTCTTAAACTACTACTCCATTTTGTGGGTGAATGGACAATCAACCCCCAATAATATATAAAGGACTAGATGGAGTCTACATAACAGAGAGCACAATCTGCAAGGTCGACGGTACGGCAGGCAGACTGTACTATAGAGGATACCCAATAGAGGACCTGGCCAAGAACTCAAGCTACGAGGAGGTGGCTTACTTGCTTCTTTATGGCATCCTGCCCAAAAAGGATGAGCTTTACGCCTTCTCAAACCAGCTCAAGGTCGAGAGGGACCTGCCGCAAGAGATAATCGAATTGATATCCACTAATGCTTCAAAAGCTGACCCGATGGATGTACTTAGGACAGCTGTATCATACCTCTCACTGTATGACAAGGAGGCTGCAGACTCATCAGAAGCCGCAAATCTCAAGAAGTCAATAAGGCTTATATCAAAACTATCAAGCATAGTAGCAACAATAGGGCGATGCAGGAACAAAGGTGCATATGTTAAACCAGACCAATTGCTGTCGCATTCGGATAACTTCCTATACATGCTCAACGGCGTGAAGCCTTCAGAGCAGCAGCACAAGCCAGTCGAGATGATGTTCATGCTGCAGGCTGAGCACAGCTCCAACGCGTCTACCTTCTCAACCATAGTAACAGGGTCGACACTGTCGGATATGTACTCTGCTGTCACTTCAGGGATAGGTACGCTAAAGGGCCCATTGCATGGAGGTGCGGACGAGGAGGCGCTCAGGATGATGTATGCAATAGGCAATCCGAACAATACAGAGGAGTACATAAATGATGCGCTGGCGGGCAAGAAGAAGATAATGGGGTTCGGCCACAGGGTATACAAGGCATACGACCCAAGGGCAAAGATAATAAAAGAGTACCTCCTCTCGCTGCAGAACAACGAATCCGAGGAGGTGCGCAGGCTAACCGAGATAGCGCTGAGGGGGGAGAAACTTATGATAGATAAGCTTGCGCAGAGCCACGGGATATGGCCCAATGTCGACTTCTTTGCCGGCCCTGTGTACGTGAGCGCAGGCATAGAGGTGGAGCTTTTCACTCCGATGTTCGCTGCCAGTAGGATAGCTGGCTGGTGCGCACACATGATTGAATACTGGAAGGACAACAAACTGATAAGGCCGCTAGAAAAGTACACTGGTCAGGTGGACCTTAGGTACGTGCCAATTGAGCAGAGGTGATCGATTGAGGAAAAAGGTAACAATAATGGGCGCAGGCAAGGTCGGCTCCACGACCTGCCAGATGCTGGCCTACAGAGACGTATGCGACATATTGCTGTGGAACCGCACAGAGGGCAAAGCTAAGGGCATAGCTCTTGACATAATGGAGAGCGCACCACTTGAAGGATTCGATGCAAAGGTAATCGGAACATCAAACTTTGACGACATCAATGGCAGCGAGATCGTGGTCGTAACGGCTGGCATACCCAGGAAGGAGGGCATGTCCAGGGACGAGCTGCTGAGCACAAACGCCGGCGTAGTAAAGGGCATATGTGAGCAGATAAAGGTGCATGCGCCTGACAGCAAGGTGATAGTGCTGACAAACCCACTTGATGAGATGGTTTACCTGGCAAAGAAGGTGACCGGCTTCCCAAAAGAGCGCGTTGTAGGCATGGCAGGAATACTGGATTCCGCAAGATTCCGCTCATTCATAGCGCAGGAGCTCGGCGTAAGCCCGAAGAGCGTGACCGCAGTGGTGCTAGGCGGCCACGGCGACTCGATGGTGCCGCTGCCTGGCAGCTCAACAGTAAACGGCAAGCCGCTTATGGAACTGATGCAGCAGGACAAGATAAACAGCCTTATAGAGAGGACGAGGGACGGTGGTGCAGAGATAATAAACCTAGAAAAGGATTCAAGCGCGTTCTATGCTCCGGCATCTTCGCTAGTCACCATGATTGCTTCAATATTGGAGGATAAGAAAGAGGAGCTGCCGTGCGCAGCATTCCTTAACGGTGAATATGGCCTAAGCGGCATATTCATGGGCGTGCCGGTAGTCCTCGGAAGCAGGGGCGTAGAGCGCATAATAGAGCTCAAGCTCTCAGACCAGGAAGCGGCTGCGCTCAAAGCATCAGCAGCCAAGGTGCAGGCACTTACTAAGCAGGTAGACTCATTGGCATAAGCGGTAAATGACATGGACAACAGCGAGAAGATAAGAAGCGGGGTGCGGAGAAACTTCAGCCTGAACGGCAAGCAGGTATCCTACTACTCGATACCTGCACTCGAAGAGCTAGGCATAGGCAAGGTATCAAGACTTCCATTCTCCATAAGGATAGTTCTGGAATCGCTTGTAAGGAATACGGACGGCAAGGCTGTAACTGCCGAAGATGTGACCGCACTTGCAAACTGGAATGCCAAGAGTCCAGAAGACCGTGACATACCTTTCAAGGTATCAAGGATACTGATGCAGGATTTCACAGGAGTGCCTGCTGTTGTCGACATAGCTGCCATAAGGGACTACATAGTCAAGAGCGGAGGGCAGCCAGAATCGGCGCAGCCGATAATACCGACAGATCTGATAATAGACCACTCGGTGCAGGTGGACGCGTTCAACGTCATCCAGGCGCTTGAAATAAACCAGGAGAAGGAGATAGAGAGGAATTCTGAGCGATACAAGCTGCTCAAATGGGCGAGCCAGGCTCTAAGCAACTTCAGGGTCTTCCCCCCATCAGCAGGCATCTGTCATCAGGTCAATCTAGAATACCTAGCTACGTGCGTGACCACTAAGCAGAAAGGCAACGAATACGTTGCATACCCGGATACGCTGGTTGGCACAGATTCCCATACAACGATGATAGATGGACTCGGAATCGTTGGATTCGGCGTAGGTGGCATAGAGGCAGAGGCTGCGCTGCTGGACCAACCGGTATCATTCACCACACCGAAGGTGCTAGGTGTTCACCTCAAAGGAAGGCTTAAGGATGGGGTAACCGCGACAGATTTCGCCCTAACACTGACTAGGCTGTTAAGGGAGAAGGGTGTTGTAAACATGTTCGTCGAGTTCTTCGGTGACGGGCTCAAGAGCCTATCACTGCCGGATCGCGCAACGCTATCCAATATGTGCCCGGAGTACGGGGCCACGATTGCCATTTTCCCCGTGGACGAAGAGACACTACACTACATGGGCGTAACAGGCAGGAGCGCAGAGCAGGTGGAGCTTGTAAGAAGGTATTACACAGAACAAAAGATGCTTGGAATCAACTACAGCAACGTGGAATTCAGCGACATACTTGAAGTTGATCTGAATTCCATAGAACCAAGCGTCTCGGGCCCAGCCCAGCCAAAGGAGCAGATACCGCTCGGCAAGATAAAGGACGAGTTCATAAACATATTCTTAGAGGATGGCAAGGGCGACCCCAACAAGATAAGCGCAAAGGACTATACGAGGTGGTCTGCGGAGAGCATGGCACCAGAGAACGGGCAGATAAAGGACGCACCACTGCACCACAACCAGAAATCGGTGAAGATAAAATATGACGATGGTTACGAGGTGACATTATCGGACGGAGATGTGGTGATATCGTCTATAACTAGCTGTACCAACACCAGCAACCCATCAGTGATGATAGGTGCAGGCCTTCTAGCAAAGAAAGCCATCGAGAAAGGACTACATGTGAACACCAGAAAGGTCAAGACAAGCCTGGGACCAGGTTCTAGGGTAGTGACAAGATATCTGCAGAAAGCTGGGCTGATAGAACCGCTAGAGAAGCTGGGGTACGAGCTTGTAGGGTATGGCTGCATAACCTGCATAGGGAACAGCGGCCCTCTGATAGAGAAACAGAGCGATGCGATAAACACAAACAAGCTCGCTGTGGCGTCGGTGCTCTCGGGCAACAGGAACTATGAAGCAAGGATACACACAGACGTGCGGGCCAACTACTTGATGTCACCGCCACTGCTCGTTGCATTCGGCATAGCTGGCACTGTGTTGAAGGACCTGACAAAGGAGCCACTGGCAACAAACGACAAAGGCGAGCCTGTCTATCTGAAGGACATATGGCCAAGCCAGGCAGAGATAAAGGAGGTCACAGACAAGGTAATAAGCGAGGACATATTCGAGAAGGAGTATGGCAGCCACATATACGACGTTAACCCGTACTGGAACAAGCTTGCCACAGCAACAGGAAAGATGTACGCATGGGAAGGCAATAGCACATACATACGGCTTCCGCCATTTTTCGATGGCTTCGATTCAAAGAGCGAAAGGTCCATATCTGGAATAGAGAACGCAAGGGTACTTGCGGTGTTCGGCGATTCCATATCAACTGATCACATATCACCCGCAGGAGCGATAAGCGCTGCTAGCCCTGCCGGCAAGTACCTGATTGAACACAGAGTACAGCCTACAGACTTCAACAGCTACGGGTCGAGGCGGGGCAACCACGAGGTGATGATGAGAGGGACATTCGCAAACGGCAGGATAAAGAACCTGATGCTGCCTGGCACAGAGGGCGGTTTCACGTTGCATTATCCAGACGCGCAGAAAGGGGCGATATACGATGTTGCGATGCAGTACAGGAAAGAGGGAGTGCCGCTTGTCGTGCTTGCTGGCTCTGAATACGGTTCAGGAAGCTCGCGGGACTGGGCTGCGAAGGGGCCAATGCTCCTCGGAGTCAAGGCTGTCGTGGCGAAAAGCTTCGAGAGGATACACAGGAGCAACCTTGTAGGAATGGGCATAATGCCGCTGCAGTTCCAGAAAGGCGAAGATGCTGGCACCCTGAAAGTAGATTACGCAAAGCCAGTTACAATAGAGATGGCTAGCGGCATGGGCCCGAAAGGGAGTGCAACGCTCAGGTACACAAGAAGCGATACAGGGGCAGAGTCCACAGCAGTGCTGGCAAGCCGCATAGACACTCAGATAGAGATGGAGTATTACAAGGCAGGAGGCATACTTAACTATGTGATAAAGAGGATAATGGGCAAGGGTAAATGATGGCATGGATTACTACCTCGAATGCGCTGATTGCAAATCCAGGTTCCAGAGCGATTACAATAGGCAGATATGCGGCAAATGCGGCGCGATACTTGAGGTAACCTACAAAGGAAAGGCAAAGGTGCCAAAGAGCAGAGGCTTCTGGGACTACGAGAAGCTCATGCCAAAGGGAAGGTACAAGCATTATGCTATAGGCGGCACTGAGCTGGTGCGCAGCAAGGAACACGGCAACCTATTCCTCAAGCTTGAGCTGGACAACCCGACAGGATCGTTCAAGGATCGCGGATCTGTAATAGAGATTGCGAAGGCCGCAGAGTACGGATATGGCGAGATAGCGGTCGCATCCACAGGGAACATGGCATATTCGCTTGCCTACTACGCAAAGAGGAGCGGCATAAAGGCGTCCGTGTTCATAGGAGGCACGGCAAATCCAGACAAGCTGAAAGATATACTTGAGACTCACGATGCAGTTGTGCACAAAGTGAAAGGAGACTTTACAAGGGCGCAGGCGCTTGCCGCAAACTATGCAGGCAAGAGCGGCGCATTTCTATCTGGTGATTACTGCTACAGGAAGGAGGGTCAGAGGACCATCGCATACGAGATTGTAGCGCAGCTGGAAGGCGTTACCCACATTATAGTACCTGTAGGCAACGCCACCCTGATAAGCGGCATAGCCAAGGCGCTAGGCGAGATGAAAAGAAAAGATGTGAAAATTATCGCTGTCCAGGCGGATGGGTGCAGCCCGCTAGTCAAGGCGTTCACGAGCTGGAAGGCAATCAAGTACGAAAAGCCGCGCACCAGAGCCGATGCAATAGCAGTCGGCATGCCAACATACGGAAAGGAGGCGATAATTGGGATAAGAATGTCAGGAGGCGTAGCAGTTACTGTAACTGAAAGGGAGATGGAGGAGGCGCAGGATCTACTCTACAAGAGCAATGGGATAAAAGCGGAGCTTGCCGGTGCAGCTAGTGTAGCCGCATACGCGAAGCTGAAATTCAAAAGCAGCGACCGACCGGCAGCGGTAATAAGCGGAGGTAATGCCTGATGCCTGGAAACGAAGGGATAGCAGCATGGATAGTCTGCGAGGACCTTCTTGTCAAGGTCAAGGCGGAGCTGGCCAACGAGGCGATAATAACGCTGCAAAAGGAGGTCAAGGCAGGCAGGATGAAGGTGGGCGGCAAGCTGGTCTCTAGTGAGGTATCCAGCGACGACGAGCGGGACCTATTCGTTGCGAACGAGATAGCGAAGGAGAGCGAGACGATGTTGCACGATTATGCAAGGTACATAAAGGAGAAGGAGAGCGACAAGGCAAAGCTCACGCCTGACGATGTGGAAAAGATAGACAACGCGAAGAAGCTTATGTTGGCAGTGGAGGAGATAGCGATGCTGATCCACTACAGGATGGTAACAGAGGAATGGATATTGGAGATAGAGGAAATGCCGAACATAGACGACCCTGCAAAGCTCCTTGCATCTACGATGCACGGAAAAGAGGACGACAGATACTCTGTGCTTGACTTTATGCTGAAAAGGAAAAGCATCAAAGATGAGGGAATATTCACGGATGAGGAGCGGAAGACGATGGAAGACGCACAAAAGGGCGTTGCTGCCCCGTAGCGTCCACAAAATGAAGTTTATGGCTTTGTATACCCAGAAGTCCACGAGCTTGTGCAGCTTACTGCAGTCTCCTGCCCAGCGAATTGCCAGTTGCCATACGATCCCTCGCCAACTCTACGCATTAAAGTTTTATAACCTGTACAGCACAAACCAATAAGGGCCCGTAACTCAGCTTGGCCAGAGTAGCGACCTTTTAAGCCGGCAGCCGCGGGTTCAAATCCCAACCCCGGCGTCCTGAATAATTTTATGCAAAATGAATAATCCCATTTAGCGAAAAAAAGGAACGCATGCCTGAGCGTTTCACTCAGACTCCGAAGGCAATTTCAATAATCACCAGTGAGCCAAGCCTGGTAATCTCCAATAATAACCCCGTTGTGCCTGTTTTTTATTGATTCTATTTCAGAGGCAGGAATCTTTATCTTTTTGTCGCCTATTCGCGCCTTGCAGACTACGCTCTTATCTAACGATTTGGAGTCCAAGCCGCTAACTATCATTTCCCGGGACTTTTTCTCGCCTCTGATTCTGGCCACGAAAGGAAATTCCAGTTCGTTTTCCAAGTATACTCGAAAACCTTCAAGCTCTTCGTCTTCCGAGTAAGCATCTGTAAGCACTTCTTCAATCCGCTTACGCCTCGATTTTGCATCTGTGGTGTGCCATTTTTGCATGAAATCTCCTCTTTACGATTTACTAAGATATCCCATATGGCAATTTACCAATATATTCCTCATAGTAATCGACGAGGGTGTCATGGTAGCCCCAGCCCATGTCCTCTGTCTTTGCTACAAGAGCTTGAAGACGCGGCTCGAAAGCATTGATCAGATGAACATTTTCAGGTTTGCTGAGGGTCTTCAGAACATCGATGTAAACGTTTTCAAGGCTTGTATAGAAGGCATTCCACATATCTCCGTATCTCAATGTAAGGTCAGTTCCAGTTTCGATATAGAACATCATTAAGTCTGCGTTATTCTCGGTATCCGAGGAAACCTTTTTGTAATCGTTAAGCGCAGCTCTCGCGAGCTTAAGGTCAGGCGCATCCTTTCCGAAGAATGCATCTTTTATCTTCTTTCTGTAGAATCTGAGAGAGGTGTCAAGTTCGGGACCATACAGTTTTGTTTCTAACCAGACTTCGTTTTCTTCCTTGAAATTTGCAAGTTCAGCCAACAGGCTGGCAAGTCTTTTCTTGTCCAGTGCCCTGAGCGCCTTCTTAATCCTGGCGGCATCCATTTCCCGTTTTATTTCAGCACCCTCAACTCAAGAATTCGGTCTATCCTGAAATTTCTCTCCCTCAGTCTGATTGAGTCGAAGCCCGAAACTCCCGGATAGCTCTTGCCCATGTATTCAAACCGCCCTGTCCGTGTAGGCCTGATTGTCCTTCTGGACTTCTCGTCATTTGTTTTCAGATACGTAATCTCAATAGCCCTCTTCGTTTTTATTGCCTCTTTTATTATGCTTATTTTTTCCTTCAGTGACATTCTCTCGTCAGATTTCGCGTACTGGTACTGAGTCAGGAACTTGACCGCTCGCCAGTCTGTGAATATGTGTTTCTTTTCGAGTCTTCTTCTAAGGACAATGCCCTCGAGACTTCTGCATCTGCTCAGCGCGACGTACAGCTGGCCACTTGCAAAAAGTCCAGAGCCAACGTCAATTATTACCCTATCGAAGGTTTTCCCTTGGCTTTTGTGTATTGTCACAGCCCACGCCAGCATGATCGGATACTGGATGAAACGACCAACAACTTCAGGAATAAGCCTGTGGGATGCAGGATTGTAAGAAAACTTGAAGAGCTCCCACGCGTGCTTCCCTACCTCAACCTCTGTGTTGTCGAGAAACCTCGCGGTTATGTGGTCTTCCTTGTCTCCATGGTTTATGGCAGTAATGTAGCCGACACTGCCGTTCACCCATCTTTCATACTTGTCATTGTTGAGAAACATTATCTGTGCGCCAACTTTTACATTTAGCTCTTCGTCAGCCGGCAGATTGCCCATATCGAAATCGCCATCAATCGTTGCCGTGTAAGTGTGTCTATTACCCTCCAATTTTTCGAGCGCCGCGTTGTTTAGCTCATCCGCAAGCCTGTTCCTAGGGACAAGAGTTATATAACCATCTGAGACTCCTGGATCAAATCCAGGTTCAAATCTCTCGTTTAACGCTTTGATCTGATCGGGTCCCGCGGTGTTGTTCCTGACTGAGTTGAGGAGCTCTATGAACTTGGCGTCGCTGTGCCTGTAGTACCTATCCAGCTCTATAAACTCTGCAGGAAAGTTCCGGAATGCGTTCGCATCAAAGAAATACTCACTCTTGTAATGCTGCCTAAACATTTCCTTCTCGTGGCTTGTGACTATAGGCGGTAGCTGGTAGAGATCACCTATAAAAACCACCTGCATGCCTCCAAATGGCATGCTTCTGTCTTTCCCGTTGAGCCTGAGAAAGAGGTCTATGCAGTCCAGAAGGTCGGAACGCACCATTGATATCTCGTCTATTACTATGGTGTCGGTATTCTTGTATATCTCTGCTCTGCGGGCAGAGAGCTTTTTCACCGAGTGGACTGTAATACCCGGCTTAAAGCCGAAGAAGGAGTGAATCGTTTGGCCTTTTATGTTGAGTGCTGCAACTCCAGTAGGCGCCAGAAGGGCAACGTTCTTCTTGCTGGTGTTTCTGAAGTATTCGATTAATGTAGATTTTCCAGTTCCAGCCTTGCCAGTTATGAAAAGGTTCCTGTCTGTATGTTCCATAAGGTCAAAGGCCAGTTTGAAATTTCCTGTTATTTCTATTTTTCCTACGTCTGGAGAGCCTGAGCCAGAGTTGTGTCTGGCCTTTTGTGCATCCCCGTCTGAATAGCTTCTTATGGCTGGCATTCTAAAACCCATCACAATGTGCGCTGCCTCCCCCCTTTCCCGTTAGCTTTTGCTATTAGGATGCTGAAAATTTAAAACTATTGGCCAAGAAATCCTTGCCTTTCAAGGCACTAGAGCGGGGCACGCCCGAAGTAACGCTCAAGGAGATATTTGCTTATACATCCACTAGTCGGGGATGCAAGCTGTGTCTGTGAACTGAGAACATACCTCTGATAATTCAGAGGGAAGCCTCGGGTTTTAGCCCGAGGAGGATGTCACAGTCCCAGGAGGCAAAACTTCCAAAGCGGCAGCAGATGGACATTACCGACCATATCTTCAACATCTTTGGTTATCACAAATGCAGTTTCCATGCCCATGCTTTTACCGTATTTTTTACTGAAATACGCCAGCCATTTGAGGTCGTCCTTCTTTATATTCGAGCTGAATTTTACCTCTACTGGCGCGGAATCAGCCAGGAAATCTATCTCCTTCTCTTTGTCGCGCCAGTAATATTTGGCGCCAAGGTCGAACAGCACAAGGCTCTCGGCATACTTATCATCCTTTATCCCGAACGGCACTCCGAGAATCGGATGGTACGGATACATCCTAGAGAGCTTCCTTGATGCTATGCGCACAGAGGGCCTGAAATTAAGCACCTTTCTTGTCAGGAACGAGAATTCCAGGTAGAATAGTGCCTTATAAAGAGTAGTTTTCGCTCTGCTCAGCTCCTTTGAAAGCTCGTCGACCTTAATGTATTGGCCGGGGTCCGAAAGGAATATGCTGGCCAGTCTTTCCATAAGCAGTATGTCTATCTCCTTGAACTCCCTCGGTATGTCCTTTAGCAGGATAGGCTCTATCACCGAACTGCGTATATAGCTCTTGATGAAATCAATGCTTGCCTCATTGGCAAGCTCCGGGAATTGCCTGAATTTGAACCTTTCGAACTCCCTTTCCAAGGCCTCTTTGTGCAGCGGTATCTCCCTCTTCTCTATTTTCATGCCATTGAAGCGCAGGAATTCAGCAAAACTTAGCGGTTTTAGCTCATAATATATCGCCCTGCCAGCCAGGCTCTTCTTAGCATCTGATAAGATGTTTAAGGAGGCAGAACCTGTGATTATGATTTTCCTGATGTTCTTGAAATTGTCGTACACCAGTTTGGTGCTTCCAACCCATCCGCTAGCCTTTTGCACCTCATCCAGGAACAGGTAGATGCTCTCTCTCCTGTAGTCAACGCCAGTAATCATTGCATAATCTTTCAGTATCTCCTCTATTCTCTTGTTCTGCAGCTCCGGCTCGTCGAAGCTGCAGTAGAGTACATTTATAGGCTTAACGCCCTCTTTGATCAGGCTGTCAATTACCTGAAACACGATTGTTGATTTACCAACCCGGCGCAACCCCACAATTATCTGCATCTGCCTTCTTCCGATATCCTCGATGACGGTGTCAAATAAATCCCTGCGCAGCGGAGGAACGAATGCCTCTTTTACGGATCCCTCGGTCCACCAATGATTCAGGTCCTGCAATTCCATATTCGTTTTATAATAAAACGAATATTTAAGCTTTTCGTTCTATAAGAAAACGAATAATGTATAATCCAGGCCGATGGGCTTATTCTCTCTCTGTGCGTCACGGCCTGCTGTATCCTGAGGTCCACGAGCTCGTGTAGGTTACGTTAGTAGCAGTCCCATCGTTGCTGTAACCAGAGTAATCCTGTGCGTTGCCGTTGAGAGGCCACCATCCAACTAGATTTTGCGGGTCGATGGGCGCCCCGCCTATGCCTTCGTCATAGAGCGCTGTGATTTCTGCCTGGGAAAGGGTGACATTGTAAAGCTGTACATTTGATATCATTCCAGATAAATCTGGAG
>CAZCIA010000013.1:0-17320 GCA_964498845.1 Microcaldota archaeon | reverse complement strand
TGACTGCCAGATGCAGATGCAATCATAACTTTTCCATCTTCCGTTACAGCGTGCACGCTGCCGACCACCCAATCCGGCGCTGCACCGAGCTTCACCATCTCCTTCCTCTGCTTCTCGCGATCCATGTCACTGAGCATATTGCGCACAGACCTGTAATTGCCAGATTCGTTGATTTCCTTAGCTAGGCCTATGTCATTCACAGTTGTAGATGTGACTGTGAACACTTCAGCACCTTTTGGTATCAGCTCAAGCGCTTTCTTCTTAGCTTCTGCACCTGTTTCCACAACGATTGTTGATATGCCATTAGCGTTGAGCGCATTTATTGTTGCATTCAGGGCATCATCGCCGGCCAGTTTGTCCCATGCCATCCAATCACCTGTAAACAGAGTATCCATACTGCACCTTAAATTATTTAAATATATAGGATACCCTATAATCACTATGCGTTAATCCTTGCACGGTGGCATCTAGCTTATCCATTTATATTTATTGGCTGAGTGACATATTCGTGAGATTTCTGGCTTGGCATGTAGAGTACATGAAGGCCACCCCTACCGAGCAGGGGCGCTCCACCCTTGTCGAGGAAGCAGAGCCAATAAGGGCTGAGAATGCGTTGCTGGTCTTCGCAAACTTCGAGAAGAGCGACGAAGCCAGGCAGGTTGATATAGTGGATAGGGCAGCGAACGAGATAATGTCAATAACGGCACAGCTTAAGGTCAACACCATAGTGCTGAACCCGTTCGCACACCTCTTCGCTGAGCCTGCTAACCTTGAGGCAGCAAAAAGCATGCTTGACCAGCTGTACAAATGGCTTTCGGACAGGAACTTCAACGTCCAAAAGCTCGCATTCGGTATGTTCTATGAGCTGGAGCTCAAGGCGAAGGGCCACCGCCTCTCCAGAATCGCTAGGAGCATAGGCTGACGTGAGCCATGCGGCCTTATCTGGGCTGATATGCCGAAAGAAAAGAAAGGGTTGGTCAGCAGCAAGATATAAATAATATACTAACTAAGTTTAAATCGAAAATAAATTTGTGGCGACGAGGATCAAGGTGTCGTTCCTATTAAAACGACATAAATGGCGAAAAGCCGGTTTTGAAGATGTCAAAAATAGAATTAGAAAAAAAACTTAAAAGCATTAACGATTTTACAGGAAGCGACGGGGCCAAAGAGCTTGTTACACTGGCGTATGAAAAATATTCCGACATAAAGGAAACGCAGAACAAAGATTTGATAACAGACCTTCTAGATAACCTAGAATGGCTTGCAGAAGACAAGCGAAGTGTAGAGGCTGTTAAAAAGGGTGCCGAACTTTATCTCTCTGATTCCGTTCTAAACATCAGCACCAAATACACAGGTTACATAGCGAGTGAGATCTTCGAAAGCATCAGACAATGCATCCATGAATCCCTCGATGAAAATGCAGTTAGCAAATACGCGATTTGGATAGACAAAGGGCCAGTAGGAAAACTGCTTAATCTTGCAAGTGAGATGAACGGCGATCAAAATGCAAAGATGAAAAGCAACATAATTTCGCTCCTTTATGTAGATTGGCGCAAAACTGAACAGTTCGATGAGTACGCCATAAAAATTCGCCGCAAAAGAATGGTTCTTGAGAAGAAAGTAGAGCAACTGTCGATTCTACGAGATATGATAAATGCTGATATGGAAAAATATAAGGATACGCTCATAAGCCAAGGTTTGGACAAAGTAGGTCAACTACTTCAATCGGATCTGGCAAACCTGCGCATTTTCAATGACGTTGCTTCAATCAGGACAGGAGTCAAATTCGTAAATGATAGTAAGAAAATGGCAGATGCGCCATTTCTTCTTGATACATGCAGAAATTTCGGAAGCTTGAGAAATTGGATGGATTCTGAAGATACAGTAAAGAAAGTAATAGATTCAATGAAAGATGCTGGATTTGATGCTGACTTTTATGTTGCGAGCGGTAAAGTAATTTCTTACAAAAGAGGGGATGCGCACTACTCAAATGACTGGATGGGTACATTCAAATCAATACTTTTTAATGTCCTAGGAAGCAGAAATGAGGAAACTTTGCCACGAGTTAGCATACCGGGGATATCTGCTGGCAGGATTTATATGGAAATTGCGAAGGAGTACCAAAACGCGCTGAAGGGGGATAAGGATTCAGCAAAAGCAGTGATAAAGCGAGTGGCCGCCTTAATAAATAAAAATTTTGAGGGAAGGAAGATTATGAAAGCCGCGCTCGGAACTCTAGATAAGATAAACGCACTTGAAAACGTTCTGGATTATGGCGGCACAGTGTCTTTCCGCGGTGCAAGAATAACCGCAAGAGTGTGGAAAAGAGCAGTTCCTGATGATTTGTATGACAGTGAAATACTGAAATGTTGCATATTTCTGCCCAGCGGAGAGAAAAAAGAAGAAATTCCACGTTTCATCTTGGATCCAAAAACCACTATGGTCCAGTTTTATATAAATGATATAAAAGAGCCGATTGCTGCGGCAACCTTCTATGCAGGCACATCTGATGGCAGACCTGTCTTGCTCATGGACACGTGGGAATCAGGCAGTTTAGCGTATGCTGCACTATCATATGCAAAGATGCAGAATTTTGCATTGGAAACTATGCTGAAATTTACAAGAAAAGTCAACGCCGAGAAGCTACTGATATTCGCTGAAGCTGCTTATGGCAGGCCCAGAGAATTCTGCGACTATTTGAGAGGCCAACAATATAAAATCCAGAAAGTGGAATTCGAAGCTATTGATTCGGAAGATAGCGTGCTTAATGAGCATTCAAAAACATTGAAGCATCATTATACCGATGCTTTTGAAAATGGGAAAATGAAAGGCAAAATAGATGCGTTTGTGTTTGATTGCAGGAAAGTTGCAATAACCCAGGAAACAGTTTCGAATAGGGAAGCACATAAAGACTAGCGTGGTTCCTTGATTAGTATGGACTTCGCGGGATTTGAACCCGCAACCTCTTCGTTGCGAACGGGTGTGAGTCCCGTAGCTTTGTTATCTAGCTTTCGTTCCATATAGCCACCGTAGATTTTATTTTCGTCAAATGCGAACATCTGTGTCTTCGCACACAAATTATAGCGCATTTAGAAATATAAACAGATACGGTGCGAATACAAGCTGAAACCGCACCCAGACCCGCTTCCGGTCCTGTCGCCGTTTTTGCTGTCAGCTTTCTGATAAAACTCTTTCCCAAAAAGTTTTGTGGACTTGGCGCACCTACGACATAAAGTGCGCTGTATTTTCAGTAGTGAATACAAGTAAATATCTATTAATGTAATATACTCAATTAATTCATGCTAGATTTAATAAAGATTGCGAAAATTGTATTTAAAAATAAACCGATAGTGCTAAATCTGCCTGGGCGCACTAAAATTGCTTTACGGAAAGGGGTTTTTATACCAGATATGAGGACAAAACTATTCATAAATGCCACCATGAAAATCGTAAACAGATATAGAAAAAATATAAGTGTGATAGCAGATGTTGGCACCGGAAGTGGCGTAATAGCTATTAGTCTAGCAAAGAAATTTATTAATAAAGAGATTTACGCGTACGACATCTCCTCCAGGGCAATAAGATTAGCCAGATATAATACAACTCTTAACAAGATAACAAATATCTCATTCTTCAGAAATAAAAATAACAACTGGATGAGTTCTCCTATGGCCAAGAAGGTAGATTTTGTTGTCTCTAATCCGCCATATGTGGGGGATATAGAGTACTTTTCAGTTAAATTCAAGGGGGAATACCCTGATGCAAAGTACCAACCGGTTGTGGCGATTAGAAGCTATGATAGGTATGGATTAAAACCGTATGTTGGCATACTGAGAGCGGCGAAGTCTCACAGGGCAAAGTATATATTTTTCAGATGCAATACTAGATTAATTAATAAAATTAAATTAGAATTATCTAAAATTGACCGTATCCGAATTAGAGATGTAGGACCTAGAACAAATCGTAATTCATTCCTTTTTATAGAAAGGCTTGATAGATAGTATATTTATTTTTTAACCTTCCTAAAAACCAATTCCATCTTTTCTGTAATCTGCAGGAATTGTTCTTCTGCATCGTTTTCCTTGCCGCTTGTTCGAATAGAAAAATGTTCTCGAAGAAACGCTGCAGTTTCAAGCCTCTGAGAAACCATATTCTGTATGCAGATAAACTTATAAGAGGTATCCTTTAATGCGCCGTTGGCTACATCCAACACCATTTGCACATATTCTTCGCGAGGCATTGGAGTAGTATCATCCCTGTTGGGATTAGGCACTAGATACGTTTCGTTCACCTCTTTCCAGTTTACATCATCGAAATTTGTAGTACCTGCCATGTAGTTTTCATAGAAATATCTGAAATGGAGCATGAATTCTGCAGCTTTTGGCATACTGATTAGTATTGATGAAGTGGTAGGACTTAATTTAGGATAATCTTCGTCATCTGTGCCCCTTCTATCTTCTATTCCTTCCAAGTTAGCTTCATCCCAACCTTCGAATGTACGATATTGCTTAGAAAAGTATTCATAAAATCTTTTAGAGAAATCAGTCTTGAAAGTTAATTTTATATAAGTTTCATGCGGCGCAGAGAAATCTCTTAAAAGGAATATACCATTTTCCGATAATTTTTCTGCTACTTCAGTTATGTCTCTTTTCCATGCAGCTCTGCCTCTTGAGACATAGCTATATATCTCATGAAGTAATGAAGATTCGACGAATGTATCTATACTATCTTTGGGGAACGGCATGTCTATTGCACTACCTGTAATTAGATTAGCAGTAAGTTGCAGCCTTCCTAAACGCTCCCTCACAGTTTCTAGCGTTTTGACAGACAAATCAAGCCCGGTTATTTTTGTCTCTTGGGAGCCAAAAAGTTCAATAAGTGCGAGCACTTCTGCACCGGATCCCACACCCACAGAAACTACCTCTCTTGGTGAACTCAGAAAGTATTTCAATGGTTTTAATTTCTCTTTTGTTGCAAGGCGTTCCTCTGGTGACTCTAAGTATGTTTCTTCATAGCATCCCTTCCCTGAGGTTGCATCAAGATACTTTCTTGTAAATACTATATCTGCCTCTGATTTGCCCAACTTTTGTGGTGCAACGCTTCTCTCATTCACCATGTATATACCAAATAATTCGCGGGCTTCAGATATTTATACCTTAATCTCTGTGCTTAATTGTTTAATGAATTTCCTTAGGAAAGCATCCCTCTCTTTGGCTAGCTCCCTTGCAGTTTGCGTATGTAATCTTTGGTTTATCCTTAAAAGGCGCGTGAAAAATAGGTCAACTGAATACTTCCTATCATTAGGTTTTCTTTTGCTGCAAAATGGATCATTCAAATCATAATATGCCGTTATATGCATGGGAGTGGAGGACCCAAATGTTCTTGCAATTGAGATTGCACCGGTGGATTCTAATAAATCAGCGTCTTGGAGGATCCTTGCCTCTAGAAGTTTAGGTCTTATATTTTTGGAGAAGGAACATACACGTATCGAATATACAACGCTCTCTATTTTCTCTTTTGGATACTCTTTAATTCCAAATAGTGTCTTTCTAGCAAACTCTGCGCTTTCTTTATGTTCAACTTTGTAATTCTGAGAACCCTTATATACTCGTACATCGTGAAAGAGAGCAGCAGGTACAACAACATCGATATCTGCCCCTTCCGCAATTGTGATTTTGATTGCAAGGCGCATAACTCTAAGTGCATGGCCAAAATCATGGGATAAATCGTTATGGATGCTCCTTTTTGCTATATTTATGAGTTTGCGCTGCAATCTACCATCCATACAATTCCTCCTCAACAAACCCCCCGTTGTATCCTCTTCATTCGTACGCCTGAGAATATCCACGCCAGATGTGTGATGAGAGCATTTAGTGGCACATGTCAATCTATCGCCACTTTATTCTTTACGAGGGCACCCAAGATTAAAATACCTTTCTACGATTATCGGTGAAAGTTAAACTAAAACAAAACAACTCCTGACAGTAGTTTAAACTTCACGTAAAATGGACTTGGCGGGATTTGAACCCGCAATCTCGTCGTTGCGAACGACGCGCGTTACCGGGTTGCGCTACAAGCCCTCGTGGATATAGCAGTATTTAAGGTTTATTATTATATCTTTATTGATGCGACCCATAAATGCTGTCGTAACTAAGGCAAAACTTGCTAGGATAGAGAGCGTCCTGCACAAGGTCCTGATGGACGTGAAGCCAACGTCCAATGAGATAAGACTGCTCAACGAGAAAGCGAACGAGCTGATGGGCAGATTGAAAGAGGTAGCGCCGAGGAATGTAGACATCCTTCTTGTCGGATCTGTAGCAAGGGGCACGCAGATACGCGGCACTTCAGACATAGACATATTCCTGCTCTTCCCGAAAACGATTGATGAAAGGAAGATGGAGGCAGAGGGTCTCAGGATAGCCAAGCAGGTAATAAATAAAGGTGGGGAGCGCTTCGAGATAAAGTATGCGGAGCACCCATACATGAGGATATTCCTGAAGGGGGTCGCCGCCACAGCGGACATAGTGCCCGCATTCAAGATAAGCAAAGCCGAGGAGATGGGCAGCGCAGTTGACCGAACCCAGCTACACAACCAGTTCATCAACGCAAAGCTTTCGCAGAAGCAGAAGAATGATGTGAGGCTGCTGAAGTCATTCCTCGACGCCCGCAACATATACGGGGCAGAAGCAAGGATAGAAGGATTTTCAGGATACCTCTGCGAACTGCTCGTATATTATTACGGGTCATTCGTCGGTGTGATGAATAGCTTCTCAACGCTGCGACTGCCCGTTGCGATTGATGCACTAAACAGGGGCAAGGAGAAGCACAATGTTTCTGAGATGGCAAAAAGGTTCGGAAGCGATTTTGTAGTGATAGACCCGACAGACCACAATAGGAATGTGGCCGCCAACTTATCAATAGGCTCGCTGGGCAAGGCCGCACTCGCAGCGCGCGGTTTCTTGGGAAATCCAGGCGTCAATACTTTCTACACCAAGGGGTATACAGGGTCGTGGGCTGGTCATATGCTCAAGAAGCTGAACAGTAGCCTTGGAATCGACGTGGTAGCGATATCGTTCAAGCTGCCAGACATGACTGAGGACATACTATGGCAGCAGCTCAAGAGACTTAATGAGAGAATGGGACAGGAGCTGCATCACAATGGCTTTGAGCCCATACAATCACTGCAGAGCATATCAGGCACTGATGCGATTATTGCGTTCCTTGTGCCTAACATAGAGAAGAAGGCTACAGCCGTGCAGGGGCCAAGCGCGCTCATGGGAAGCGCCGCTGGCGCCTTCATGGAATCGCACAGCAGATCTGGCATGCTCTTCCTAGACCATGATAGGATAATATCAATAGAGAAGGTGAAGTACAGCACAGCAGGTGAAGTGCTGCGCAGCATAATTTCGCAAAACAATATAAAGTTTCCGTCTTATATAAGCAAAAAGGGAACGAAACTCTACATCAACAGGATGCCTGGGAGGTATGCTCGAATGCTGCACGAGGCGCTCGAGGACAAAGCGATACAGCAGTAAGGTGATTCAGTGGCAACGTATCCGATAATAGAGAGGAGGTATTCAATAACCGAGAAGATAGACGCGACCCCGGAGGTGCTCATAATAGAGATGAAGCCTGAGGACGGCAAGCCCAACGCCTTCGACCCAGGGATGTTCATGATGCTGGAGGGTATAGACAAGCAGACGGGCGAGAAGCATGTCGGTAGGGCCCTTTCAATAGCATCAGACCCATCATCTGTCAACATGGAGTTCTTCATAATAAAGAACCCGACGCACGGGGAGCACATAGGGAGGTCGCACTTCAATGACGTCGAGCCTGGTGACCCCTTCCTCGTGAAGGGGCCGAACGGCCAATTCAGGTTCGATCCGAACAAGGACAAGAAGGTACTGTTCGTTGCTGGTGGAACTGGACTGGCGCCGTTCATGTCCATGCTCAGGCACATGAGAATCGTCAAGGCGACAACGGACGTGATAATGTTCTACAGCGTGAAGTTCCCTACGGAGATAATAAAGAAGGACGAGCTTGACGCGCTGCAGCAGCAATTAAGCCTAAAAATTACCGTAACCGTTACAAGGCCTGTAGAAGGGGACAACTGGACAGGCCAGACCGGCCACGTTGATGCACCTATGATACAGAAGTACGCCCAGGACTTCAATGAAAGGATGTGCTACATATGCGGACCTCTCGCTTTTGTCAAGGCGATGAAAGACGCGTTAGCTTCGTTGAGTGTTCCGCCGCAAAGAGTAAGTGCAGATGTCTGGGGCTGATCATAGAACTTGTGTTAGAAGCCTGCTCTGTCTCAAGTGATTTGAAGACAAGCAGATATCCGCCGCCTAGTGAAATCCCGGCAAGTATCGAGAGAGTAAACAAGAATGTAGTTAATTCGACCGGTGGAAGAAAGAGGAATACCAACCCTATCGGTATCACTGCCAAAATCAATATAGATATTGATAATACATAACCGCCGAGCTTCTGCACTGGTTTCTTTGTTAGGAAATCACTTGCAGAAAGGAGCAGCATCGACAAAACCGCTGCAGTTATTCCTAGAGTTAGCATGAACTTTTATCATGGTCAAATTTTATTAAGCCTCTCGTAGAGCGTGTCCATGTCCAGCTTTGTTGTAAGGAGGGGTATCTTCTCTATCTGAGCTATCTTTATCGCGAGCTTGTCTATCGTTGTTATGTCGTGAAGTACTACAAGCTTCGGCTTTATCGGGGCCACCCTTATCACTACCATTGGGGACCTGCCGGTTGATACCCTGTCAAAGAGGAATGCCCTTTCCAATGTCGAACCAAATAGCTTGGGGTATTCCGATGGCGACATTTCCAAGATCACCTTCAGGCTGTCCACGGACGTGTACCCGAACAGCCTGACCGAATCCAGATAGCTTGGATTAGCTATTATCTTCCCGTCTATCACCCTGTTGAAGTCTATTCCGCTTATTGGCGCAGCGAAATCATGGACCGTGTAGAACTTCTCTTCCACCCTTTTCGGAGACAGCTTCTCGAGGCTCTGCACAACCGTGCTTCCCTTTTCCTCGTCTATAGAGAAGAGTGCATCCACGAATCTCTTTATCACGCCCACACCAGGGCTTATCCTTCTGTTGCTCTCGTAGTCACTTATAGTAGAAGTAGATATCTTTATCTGCCTCGCGAGCTCCACCTGAGTTATGCCGAACAGTTCCCTCCACTTCTTCATCGCGCTGCCAGGACTGTCGGACAGCGCTATTTCACCTGCAATCTTCTCCCTGAGCTCGTCCATCTGATCACTCCGCCTTTGTCTGCATCCCTTTGCCTTTCTTGCCTGACTTCTTTTTAATGTCCTTGTACAGCTGGTCTATCTGCTCCTCACTCATATTACCCTTCTGTTGTGGCGCTGGCATTCCAGGAACTTGCGGCTGCTTCTTCACCAGGCCATATATTATCAGTACTATTCCCGCTATGAGCAGTATGAAGAATCCTACACCGGCTGCCAGCACACCCAAAGCTGACGCGGTCTGCCCCTGCGTAAGCGACGACGGCTTTGATTGGTACAGTATGGTGGCATTTATCCGCTCTGCGCTCGATGCACTTCCGTTCGTGTTGTCCACAACTGCGTAGTACGTACTGTTTGCTGCACTGAGAGGCGTTACGTTTGTCTGGTAGAAAGGTGTTACGTTGTCTATGCTTGATGTGTACGGCACGGTTGCTGACACCGCATTCTTGTATCCGTACAGGAGGCCTGCCCCCTCAAGCGAAAGCGCGGTGCTGTATCCCGACGGGGCGTTGCCGGAATAGACTGTGCTGGACCACATTGAGAATCCCGTATAGTTGAAAATGTAGAAGTTGACTGGCGCATGGCTCGCCATCGCCACTATGGCGGACTGGTTTGAGAGAGGGACCTGCAGATACGAGAATGCTGCACTCCCTACAGTCAGGTTCTTCTCAGTGAAGAGGCTTCCGATTGTAGAGCTCAGCATGCTGCTTGCGACTATTAGAAGGGCGAATGCCACTATTATCAGCACTATTCCGACATAGATGAATTTCTTCCTCACTTTTTCCCCAATATATATTCCAATAAAGGTATTTAGAACCATACACGGCTGTCTCGTATTATTCAGCAAACTTATTAAATTACAGCATCAATCATTTATTTGATGGTGCTGCCATGGCCGATGCTGGAACTAAAATAGACAGGATGCAAACAGGCATAGACGGGCTTGATACCCTGCTTTACGGTGGTGTTCCTGCTGGAAACCAGGTGCTCGTGGCTGGTGGGCCTGGTGCCGGCAAGACCCTCCTTTGCTTCGAGATAGTATATAACAATGCCAAGCGCGGGGTGCCTTGTGTTTTCATAGCCCTAGAGGAACAGGAGAAGATAGTGCTGAAGAACTTTAAGGAGGCCTTTCCGTTGTTCTCTGACGTCGATGACCTTATAGCTAAGAAAATGCTCATCCTTGGCGGCGAGGAGATTGCCCCGAAGATGGAGATGGGCAGTGACTCGGAGTCCTACTCCTTTGGGAACGTGATATCAAGCATAGAGAGTGTGATAAGGTCTAACAACGCGAAGTGCGTGGTAATAGATTCGCTCTCGTTACTAAAGCTCATGTTCGAAAACCGGTCCCTTTACAGAAAGTACATGCTTGCATTGTCATCCAACCTCAGGAGGCTTGGCGTGAATGGCTTCATTATTATTGAGCTGCCCCACAGCGGGCGCGGCGAGCTCGTCTTCGGCCCCGAGTTCTTCATATTCGATGGCACGATCATCATGTACCAGGGCATAGAGGAGAACAAGCGCACCTTCAGCATAGAGGTCATAAAGATGCGAGGTTCGAACCACAGCCTTGCCTTCTCGCCGTATGAGATAACGAATAGGGGCTTCAAAGTCTTTTCGATAAGCGAGATGTAATGAGTGCTGGTATGAGGCTCTTTGGCATGAAAGATGATGCCGTGGCGTCAGAGGTGGGCGAGCAGAAACGCAAGATGGAGACCACGCAGCGGGAGCGCATGATCATCCTTGCCGTGATAACGGTAGTGCTGGTCATAGCTGGCAGCGTCGCACTTATCGCCACATCTGCTGGCACACCACTGAGCAGGTGCACCCGCATAGTCGTATCGCAACAAAAATCTGCCTGCCTCCTTGAGCTCGCGAACAGCACTATGAACGTATCTGTATGCAACTACCTGAGCGGCACCCTTGCCAGCCAATGCGTCTCCGGGATCGCTCTTGCCAGCAGCAACACAACTGCATGCAGCAACCTCTCCTCCAATGAGTCCTCATATTCACAGTGCATCATCGCTATTGGAACCTCTGATGGAAATGCCTCCTACTGCTCGGCGCTCTCCGAGCCATACATATCAACATGCGCATACAGTGTTGCAGAGCACAACAGCTTCAATGACACAGTCACATGCACGATGATAGGCAATGCAAGTCTCATGAACGACTGCATGCTGAAGAGCTACTATAACGAAGCGGTCTCTCTGAAGAACGCAACATACTGCTCATACCTCCCGAATAGCGCTAACGCAACGCTTGTCTCCTACATGTCGCAGTCGAGCACCAGCCTCTTCGGAATCAGCAACGCAACTGCGACGCTGCCGTACTTAAATTCCACCACTCCGCAGCAGTTCTGCTATTACAACGTGGCGCTGATTGCACACAACCTATCGACATGCAGCATGGTCAGCGGCCAGCTCAACATGCTGTGCACTGCAAGGCTTACCTCAGCAACCAGTTACAACACAAGCCTGACAAATGCCACAGCGAATTCCATAACGCTTGACAACGTGTCACAACTCTGCAGCAGCGTACCCTCATCGGTGCAGAGCCTGTGCATCTATTCTCTGTATTCGTATATAGCTGTGCAGAGCAGGAACGCGTCTGTATGCAACCTAATATCCTCGCCGCTCTACCAGGGCGCTTGCTATGCAGGGTTGGCACAGAGGTACAATGACAGCTCGTACTGCGATTACATACAGAACGTGAGCATAAGGAGCGCCTGCGCCACGGCGCCCCAATCAAATACATCCACCTAGTTGCTTTTTAATGCAGAACTATCACGACGGAATTGTAAGCGCGGTGAAGAAGTCGCCGGACCCAAGGGGCAATATTTATACAGTACTTTCTGGTAAGGCCGTCGTCGCGAAGAGCAGGACGCTGCTAGAGGTAAATGATATAGTTGACATAGGGCTCGAAGATGGCGTCATAACATCTGAAAAGGTAAAGGGCAGGGCTACGGCCTCTGGCATCGATGCGGAGCTTGACAAGCTTGTTGGAAAACTTGATATCGGAAGGAATGTGAAAAGGGCGGTGCAGAAATGCGATGGAACGCAGTACGGAAACGCGGCAGCAGGCATGGCTGGTGTGCTGGAAAAGGCCGCCACCGCATTCATGGAGGCGTACATATCCGGTGCTCCTATAATAGTGAGGTTCCACCACGACGGGGACGGCTCCAGCGGCGCGGTGTCGCTCAGCAGGGCGTTGTCCGATGTCTCTGCAAGGCTCCTTGACGGCCAGAGGAGCATATCGTGGGTTATGCACAAGGGTGTGGATTACGACATAGAGTCCTTCTACTCCGACTCGATGGAGCTGAGGAATTACGACAGCGCACACAAGCCTGTTATACTTATAACGGATTTCGGAACAGCGCCGGGCAGCGAAAGGCAGATTGCCGAGACGGTGAATAGCTCCACGGTGATAATGCTGGACCACCATCCGCTCTACAAGGGATTCCCGAAGGACAAGGTAATTTACATAAACCCATGGGATTACGGATCGGACACGAGCTTCACCGCTGGCCTCCTCACATCAATATTCGCGGAATCGATCAGCGATGTTAGGACCGATGATATGAAGGCCGCTTCCTTGATAAGCGACTTCAGCTCCTTTGCGGACCGTTCTGACAAGGAGGGCATGAAGAACGCTGTCATACTTGACTACCTGACAAACATTTCCGGAAGGACAGGGTCCAGCATAGCAAAGCTGACCCCATCGTACATAGAATCAGTCATCTCGAGCAAAGAGAAATCAGAAGAGATATTCTACACCGCATCAAACACGATGAACGAGATGCTCGACCTCGGTGTCAAGAACGTGAAATCATATAGATGCAGCAACGGCATAACCGCCTTCGTCCTGGAGTTCGAGACGCTTCCAAAGAGAGATACCGGCTATCCGCTCCCTGGTAGGTACAGCTCGCGCCTACAGGAGAGGCTAGAGTCAGTGAACGGTGAGAGGACAATAACAATCCTATACTACGGCAGCTACGTCACACTGCGCCTTGCTAAGGGCATATCCAAAGAGGTAGGCATACTCAAGATGATAGATGATATCGTGGAATCATCAGGATATGCCGAATCAGGCGGCGGCCACAACGAGGCAGCAAGCATACGCGTCGACAGGGAGCACACCAGAGAGATGGTCAACGTTGTGCTCAGGCGGCTAGGCGCGTCCCTTTGAAGGCCATCAGTGCCTTCACCTCCTTATCGCTCATGTCGAACCTTGATGCGAAAAAGCCATACACATCATCTTCCCTGCCATCCTTCGCAGCCAGCCTTGCCATGTCCGCCATTAACGGCATTGTGTTGGATTTTATCTCCCTGAGGCTCTGGTGCACCATCTTCTGCAGCTTCCTGGCCAGCTCTGTTGAGGAGCCCCTCGACTCCTTGCTGCTGCTCAGCGATGATATTACCTTAGGGAAGGAGTATCTCCTCTTGTTGTCAGGATAGCTGCTCTTCGATAGCGCCACGCCGCTGGACATCATCACGTTCATGTAGCGCCAGTATGTGTAATACTGCTTCCTCGACGCCCTTGACGAGAACAGCGTGGCATCCGATAGCATCACGTATGCGTTGTGGAGGTCGTCTGGCTGGTTGTACCTATAGGGTATGTTCTCGTCTATCCACTTGATCAGCATCTCGTTGTCAACATCTGATGATGCCATCGCCCTGAGCGGCGCAGACACCGTATTGGAATTGAATATCTTGTCCAGCACGGAGAAGATGTCGGATTTCCTGTCGCGCATACCTATCGACTCCAGCATCTCGTCATCGGATCCCACCATCACGAGTAGGTCGTTTATGGCACTTCGAGCGTCGCCCGCCGACCTGCCGGCTATGCCCTCCATCACGTTTGCGCTGACCTTCGCATCTATACGGCCAGCCACGTTCTTCAGTACTGCAACTACATCGGAGTTTGGCAGCTTCTTGAACTCGACATTGTCTGTCTTGCCCCTCAGGAATGATATCTTCCGGTCCCACATGTTGTTTGCAATTATTATTATCGGGCTCTTTGACTCGCTTATCAGCTTTCCTATCGACCTGGCTGCGCCCTCGTCGTACCTCCCTGAGAGCTCGTCTATCTCGTCAAGCAGCAGGACATTAATCTTGCCGAAGAGGCTCCTCGTCTTCGATGATACGTTAAGCCTCCTCTCCACTGATCCCTCATCCCTGTAGTCACTCGCGTTCATCTCTATTATGTTCCAGCCGTGCTCCTCCGCAAGGATGTGCGCCACCACGGTTTTGCCGATGCCCGGCGGCCCGTATATCAGGATAGGCCTGCGCCTTATCCCCTTGTCCACATCGGAAGCGAACCTTTTCAGGTACGTAACAGAGTCGCGATTGCCGACTACCTCCTCTATGGTATTGGCATGTATCGAACCAAAATCAGGCATGAAGGATTACCTTTATAACTTTATGTTTAGTATTTTTATAGTTATAGGTATTGAAGGAGGCGTACTGGCAAGGCACTGCAGATAGCGTGATTAGATGGCGAACAAGCATGATAGGAGTGGCAGGACGCCCCTGCACATAGCAATAATACCAGACGGGAACAGGAGGTGGGCACATAATAACAGGCTCAACATGCTGCAGGGCTACAACGCAGGAATAAACAAGATAATAGATGTATGCATCTGGGCGAAGAACCAGGGAGTGAAGACGGTATCCGTATGGGCGCTCTCTACGGAGAACATAAGCCAGCGCAGCAGGGGGGAGATAAGCCTGCTCTACAAGCTGTACACGAAGGCAGCGAACGACGGCAGCATACTGAAGATGCTGCAGGACAACAAGGCAAATGTCAAGATAATAGGCAACCTGACACTGCTGCCTGAGAAGCTGAGGAGTGCACTGAAGAAAATAGAGAGGCAGACTAGGATGTACAAGGACCTTTCAATCAACCTGCTGATGGGTTACGGCGGCAGGGATGACATAGCCTATGCGATGAGGAGTGCAGCCGCAACAGGGCAGAGAGGTATAAACACAGAATCGGCCAGGTCAAAGCTGATGACAGCAAACGTACCTGACGTCGATCTGATAATAAGGACATCGGGAGAGCAGCGCCTCTCAGGGCTGCTGCCATGGCAATCAAACTATTCTGAACTTTATTTTGCAAAGAAGAACTGGCCAGACTTCGGCAAGGGCGACCTGAAGAGGGCCATAGACACATTCAGGAGAAGACAGCGGAGGTTCGGCAGATAAGCAAGCGTGCCACGTGTTTTGATGGCTGAAAAAAGCGTATCTAGGTATTCGGACATATTCTCGAAGAGGCTGCCTGGCACAGCACCGCTCTTCAGCGCTCTGGTGCTGCTCAGCCTGGTTGTGGGATGGGCATCGGTAGCGCTGCTGCACTACAGGCTGCTGAGCCGCATGTTATTGCCTTCCATACTGCTCAACGGCACCCTTGCCGGTAGCATTGCAATACTGCTGCCAACGGTGCTAACGGTCATACTTGTCAAGGCGGTCTACAGGAGGATACGCGTCAAGCACGTTCTCTTCATAGCGATAGTTGGCGCCGTGTCCTATTCACTCTTCTTCTTGCTAGGCAGCATACTCCACGTGGCGTTGGGCGCCCCAGCGGCGACGATAGCTGTAATAGTCGGCGACGCAAGCATATTCGGCTGGTGGTTCTTCATCAACAAGGTTGTGTTGGGCTTCAAGAAGAGGGCGGTGCTCTTCGCGCTCGCACAGCCGACGCTTAACATCGTACTCTTCGTTGTAGCTAGTAGGTTCATATTCGCGCTGGACAGGCCGCTCAGCGTGCTCCTTATCAAGCTCTACGCCGGCATCTTCATATTCGTCATAGTCAGCTACCTGTTGCTTTACATGTTTGACCGTCCGTTGAAGAAGAACCTGGGCATGGGCGGCATAGAGGTCTTCTCCGGAATGCTGCAGAACTGGCTCTTCAACATAAACACGGCACCGCCTTTCAACACCAAGTTGGGGATAAAGCCCGACGTAGAGACAAACACACTTGTGGTTAAAGACGGCAGGAGCATAAAGGCCGTATTCTTCGTACCAGAGATACACTACGGCCCCGCTGGCAGCATAGGAGCGAGCAACTTCCCTTACATACTCGAAAAGCACGTACATTCAAGATACAACGCAAACGCGTTCATAATGCACACTGCGGTCACAGCCGACAGGAACCCAATATCATCCGGGCAGATAGGCGCGGTGAAGGCGGCGCTGCAAGAAGGCGTATCCAAAGCGTCACCGCTAGGGAATGGGATGACATACTCTAAAGGCAGCGCTGGCCACTCCACAGTTACAAGATTGTCATTGGGGGGATTGTCCATAGTTACATTCACCAGGGCGCCGCACGTTACCGAAGATATATCATATGACAGCGCAATGCTGTTCAAGAAGACGCTGAACAGCAGGTTTGGAAAGTCAGTCATAATAGACGCGCACAATTCAAGGTACGAGAGCGCCCCGAAGAAGGAGCTTGGGGGCGTCAGGTTCGACTCCAGCGCGATGGAGGATTACATAAAGGCCATATCGGTGGTAAAGGAGCTACACAGCGCGCGTTCGCACAGGATGGGCTTCGGCAGTATAGATATGTACTCTGCGCTTGGCGCCCCGAAAGATCTCGGGAAGGGAAACCTCAACGTGGCAGTGTTCCAGTTCGGCAGTTTCAAATATGCGATGCTCCACTTCAACTCGAACAACATGCTGCCGTCGCTCAGGGAGGACATAACAATGCATGTCAAGAAGAAATACGGCGTTGAGCCAGAGGTATACACTACGGACACCCATTCAGTCAACTCGATAGAATATACGGTTGAGAACGTGCTGGGCAGATACACCAAGTTCAGGGCGATAGTCCCGCTCCTTGACAAGGCCGTGGACAACGCAATGAAAGACCTCGGGCCTGTAAGGCTCTATCACAGTAAGGTGGAGATGAGAAAATTTGCAGTTTGGGGGCCGGAGGTGGGTGACATAATGCTCGACCTGACAAAAGCCGTCATAGACCGTGCAAGGGTTCTCAGCCCCATCATAATCATATCTGGATTTGTAGTGGCAGCAGCGGTAATATCCCTGGT
>CAZCIA010000012.1:0-17337 GCA_964498845.1 Microcaldota archaeon | reverse complement strand
TCACTGCCTGGAGATCATGCTTTCATATATCTCGGCCGCGCCCCTCAGCATTATGTAGATGAAGAGTATCGCGACGATCGCATAGCCGAGTACAAGGTACGAGCCTAAGAGGTGATTCGTGGCGTAGATGAGGGCCAGGTAGCCGAACGCCACGGATTTTACGACGTTTATGCCTCCCCTGCCAACGTTTGATGAATAGACCATCCTGGCGAAGCTGCTCTTCATCTTCGACGATGTGCCCTTTGCGCCCATCAGCGCGTCTACAAACGAGTGCCTCACCACCACCGCAAAGAGTATTGCAAGCGGAATTATACCCAGGTACGTGAAGAATATCCAGAAGACGTACTCTATTACCCTGTCTCCTGCTATGTCCATGCGCGGGCCGTACGGCGAGCCTGGCAGTGACTTGTATCTCTTTACCTTCTGTTTTGCGGCAGGTCTGCCCAACATTGACGCGCTTATGTAATCAGACAAACTAACCGCGCCGTGCGACTTGTCGCTTACGGATATGAAGCCGTCACCGGCATCAAGTATGAACATTATTGCTATGAGGACGAGCGTGACTGCCACGTTGAACTTTACCAGTATGAGGTAGACTATGGGAAAAACGAGCAGCGTCCTGAATACTGTTACTGCATCGGCCCTGCTTATGCTTGATGAACGAAACGACATGCTACCAACCAGTAAGCTAGGCTGGGCCCGTTCATATATTTATACCTTTACGGTACCACAGGCCCGTACACAGGCGCAGAGGCAAGGCTGCCTAGCGCCACGCTTCCAAAGACCAGCACAATCAGCAGTATGATGAAGAGCGTGACAAGATACACCCCGAAGGACTGCAGCCTGGTTATCCTCTGCTGGTTGGCTATTGCTATTATGCCGTTTATGAAACCCCATACTACAAGTATGCCTAGGAAGATAAGGCTTACAACTGGTATGAATAGCAGCCAGTAGAGCGCGAGCATAGGCAGCGCTCCGTACATCACTCCTGTGAATGTCCTGTTCCATGGTCTCTTGAACTCCTTGAGGAACGACCTTCCTATGACGTGATAAATTAGCGAGTCTATGAATATGCCTATTACCGGCACGATGAGCAGGAAGACCACGTCAGCAAGCAGGACAGCGCCGATTACCCCAGTAATGGGGACTGCGCCCTTTATGAAATTGTTGAATACAGAAAAGTATTGGTGGGGCCCGCAGCTCAGCCCAGAGGCAACCCCGGTTATCGCTGGGGTGCAGCTGTACACCGAAGCGCCGTATGTCCAGTACCATACAGAGCCAACAACAAGGAAAAGTATGAAAGGTATTACGGCAACGCTGTAATAAGTGCGAAGTGTCTCCCCTATGCTAATTTCTTTTCTTGAATCATCACCAGGGTGTATCAGCGACCCATAGCCGTTCTTGAGGTCCTTCCAGAAGAATCCCACCAAATCACATAAGTGCTTCAAAAGGAAGCTTTAAATCGTTATCTATCACGCATCTCCTGACCGAACAATACGGACAGTATCATCCCGTTCGGCAGACATGCGCTGGCGCGGATCCGCTGAGCTACTTGGCAATACCCGATCACAGCTTGTAGACCACGCTGCTCTGCGCGACCTTTCTGTCAATCTTTATCCCCACAGAGTCGCCGTTGGATGCCTCTTCCACGTCCTTCCAGTCTATCTGCATACTGTCCACCCTCTGGCGCATCGTTTCTGCGCCGCTAACTATCTCAATGGTGTCGCCCACCCTGAGGGTCCCGGTGAGAACTATGGCTGCCACTCCTATCTTGTCGAAGAAGTGGTCGACCTTCCCTATACTCATCCTGCTGGAACTATCTGCACTGCCGCTTGCCATCTCCTTCTCTTCAAGGTTGCCCACAGCGTCATCCAGACCTTCTGCCTCTGCCATGGAATAACTTCGCAGGAAAGCTATATAGAGCTTTCATTCTGGCCTTTCATTGCCTCGATGGAGAATGCATTAAGAAAGCTTGTAATCCTTGAGCTTCTGCAGCTCGCTTATGCCCAGCACCTTTACATTTTCGCTGCCGAAATAGCCCTTGTAGAATGTTGCTGCGCTGTCGTTCACGAGCACTATTGTGCTGCTGAATGCTTTCTCCCTAGATGCAAGCATCTTGGCGGTGCTTGCTGCACTCTTCCTCCCTGTCTCATATTCTATGGCTGTCTTGTTGCCTTTCATGTAAGCGACTATGTCAGGCCCTCTTGAGTTGTTCATTATGTAGTGCCTTGTTCCGAATTCCTTCAGCTTGTCAGATATCTTCCTTACATTGAGCTCGTGCTCTATGCTCTTTGATGGGTTCTTCTCCATCACATACCTCTTGCCGTCGTCATCCATCGTCTCAACTACCCCATCATCTATCATGCCTTTTACGTTGTCCTCTCCTATGCTAGCGCTAGCCTTCGAGTATTCAGTAAGCTTCTGCAGCTCGTATGATTTGGAGTAATCCGGCTTTGCGCTTATTGCGGTCTTCTCTATCACGCGGTTGACCTGCTGCGCTGTTGGCGTCTGCACAACGGCGGGGCTCTTCATCAGACCGCTTACCACGATCGCCTCGTTCTGCCTGAGCGACCTGAGCTTGTTCCTTATCAGTTCCCTTTCGGTGGGCTCGCTGCCAGACATCGCATTTGATATGTACATCACCTCGGATGGGTCCCTCGAGTAGAATGATATCAGGGTGGATGCATTTGCGAGTATCTGCCTGTCTAAGTTTGCAGTAACGTGCGTCGCTATTATCACGCCGGAGCCATACTTCCTTCCTTCTTCCACAATGCTCCTTATTGCACTGTACTCCTTCTGCGAGCCGAGCAGGAACTGCGCTTCATCTATCATTATGAAGATGCGAATTCCTTTTTCGCGCTCGTTCGACTTCATGTTCATGTATATGCGCTTTAGCAGCTCATGTATGTAGATTGCTCTGGCCTCTCCGCTCTTCAGCCCTGCCAAAGAGAAGGAGCTTATTCCATTGCTCAACCCTTCAACCGATACAGGGTTCCTCAGGAAGGAACTGCTCCTCAGCAAGGAGAGCTTCTCCTTCAGGTGCATGAGGGTGTTGAGCTCCGATGCTCCTTTTGCATTTCCTATGAATATGCTGAGTTCGTTTATCAGGTCGCTTATGTTCGGTGCGCTCTTCTTCCTGTACGTGTAATAGAGGCATCTGCTTAGTTTGGTAGCCTGTATGTGGCCGAGGCCGTAGACCTTTGTGAAAAGCGACACCAACTCCGATGTCCTTTCTTCTTTTGACATGCCGTTGAGCTCCAGTATGTTTATACCAGAGTATTTTGCATTGTAGACGTTCCCATTAAGCGACTTGACAAGCCTTTCGTGCTCGTTGTGTGCGTCGAAGAGTATCGCTGCGATGCCAATCTTCTGTATGTCCATTAGCATAGACTTGAAGAGCGTGCTCTTACCGTAGCCGCTCATTCCGACTATTATAACGTGGGGATTGGGCTCTCTTAATGGGTTTATTCTTATCAGCTTTCTTGATCGTTTCCATCTGCTGCTGCTATACAATGAGAGTTTGGGTCCGTTCCTTACGCTCCTGTATGAGACTGCTTTCCCGCGTACAAGCACGAACCTTGATTTCCCTATTGTTATTGAATTGTCATTTTTCCTTTTGAACATTCGGATTATTGTTTCGATAAATTTCATATACTCACCTGAGAAAACATCGCAGTTAAAAATCTTGGTTGCAAAGAAATAGCAGGCCAGGGTGGCAGAATCTGGTATCGCGCCGGTCTTGAATCTTAGATGTCAAGAGCTGAACTGTGATGCGAAGAAAACCGGTGCCCGCAAGGGCTTTAGGGTTCAAATCCCTACCCTGGCGAATTAGTGCAGGTGAGAGGTAGCTACAGGTTGAACTCCTTCCTTATCTTTCCGACCTTTGGCCGTATTACGAAGATGCAGTACGGATTCGCTGGATTCTTCTTGAAGTAGTCCTTGTGGTACTCCTCTGCAGGGTAAAAGTCACCAAGCTTCCTCACCTCCGTCACTATTTTGTCAGGAATGCTCTTTTGCAGTTCATTGATGAATTTGTCGATCTTTTTCTTCTGTTCCTCTGTAGTGTAAAGTATTATCGACCTGTATTGCGCGCCTACGTCGTTGCCCTGCCTGTTTACCAGCGTAGGATCGTGCATCTTGAAGAAGATATCAAGTATCTTTTCAAGCGGCACTATGCCATGGTCATACTCCACCTCAAGGACCTCTGCGTGGCCTGTGCTACCGCTGCATACCTGCTTGTATGCTGGGTTCTTCGTGGTTCCGCCAGCATAGCCAGGGGTTGTTTTGACAACGCCCCCGAACATTAAGAACACGGCCTCTGTGCACCAGAAGCAGCCTCCTCCCAGCACTATCTTCTCTGTCCTGCTCGTTTCCTTGTAATTCATTTAATACTTTTCCTCGGAGTTGTCCGCGTCTACGATGCTTCCGCCGTATACCACTTCTGTATGTTTGTCCCGCCTTACCTGAGCGCTTACCCTCTTGCTGCTGGGTATGAACTTCATCGAAAGGGAGTTCACGCAGTGCCTTGTATTCCTTTTTGTTAATTTCTCACCGGTAAAGACGTGGCCGAGGTGTGCGCCACATTTCGCGCATATTATCTCGGTCCTCACCCCATCAGGGTCTGGCAATCTCTTCACTGCTCCCCTTATTTCCTGATCAAATGCGGGCCAGCCGCAATGGGCATCGAACTTGCTGTCCGACTTGAATAGGTGCGCGCCACACCTCCTGCATATATATATGCCCTTTTCGAACATCTGGTCGTACTCACCGCTGAAGGGTACTTCTGTTCCCCTTTCTACGATGACGAGCTTCTCAGCCTGCGTGAGCTTTCTGCGCCTCATTGCCACCTATAATATCTCACATCAACTGTTAAAAGCTCTTTCGATAGTATGCTGAAAACAAAAGAAAGAAAAAGAAAAAAAGAAAAACATCTGTCACTGCTGTGGGGTACGCTCCCGTCCTACATCATATGTCAGCTCGTTCCTGTCCATCCTCACGCGTATGGAGTGGGTCAGCTCGGTTATCGTCGCGTCGGCGACATTCTCCTCCATGCTGCCGTACATAGCCAGGCTTACTACAAGACCGGCTATCTTCTTCGCCCTCCTTACTGCGCGCAGCTTCCTTTCCATTGCCTCTTCCTGCTCCAAGAGCTGTGATGCGTACATTCTTTCGACCGCTTCCACGTAGTCGATTACTGCCGTGTAGAGCTTGCGCTCCTCTGCGTTTGTTTGCTCCATGCTGGCACCAAAATTCGTTGATCTGCTTGTATAGCGCCGACCTTGCGCAATTTCCTTGCCATTATATGGCTGTTCATATTTATATACTTTACTATATATTTTTATAGTGAAAGAAAGCTTTTTATATTTTAATATGCACATAGTTGTGCCGATGCGTTCGTGGCGCATGCGACACCAAAATTCGGGCCCGTGGAGACACGGGCCTTGGTGCTTCTATGCTTTCCATGGAGGAGTTCTATTCAAGGACAGGATATGGCGAACTCTTTTTTTACGCAGTTGCGGTGGCGTCCTCACTTTTTCTTGTAGTGGCAGGGCTTCTGCGGCTTTTACCTTATGCAAATATCAGTGCTGTATGGATTGCCATTGCAGGGCTAGGATGCATTGCAATAACGGTAATAACTGCTATCAGGAATAGAGGAGCCGGCTTTCTGGTACCGAACAGGCTCAAGTTGACCATCTCAGCTACCATAGTCTCTTCTGTACTTGTCCTGGTGCTGGTACTATGAGCCTTGAGTACTTTCAGGTTTCATCTGTCCCGGATAAGCCGTTTGACAGGCACCTTTTCCTTGAAACAGTAGGCAATAACCCCTTCATTATCGTATATGATTTGGAGAGCAAGCTGTGCATGCTAGCCATGGACAGCCTTGTGCAGATGATACCGAAGCTTGTCAGCTCCGCCCTGCCCGGCCTTGACTTCAAGAGAGCTGAAAGCTTTCGTGGGAGCGGCAACCTCCACGTGCTTTCGCTTTACAGGAGCATAGAAAGCATACCCCTGTCATTCATGTCCGAGATATTCGACATGGGCATGGATGGTTTCCTCTGCATAGCCTTCGTGCCGCAGGGCGAAAAGGAGTTTTCACATGCAAGGGAGCAGATAGAGAGGAAGCTCGGCAGGATCAGCGTCGCCAGAGGGTATTCCGTATCGGATTCCGGAATAGGTAAACGCACAAGCACCTCGGTGCAGCACAAGGACTTTGCAAAGTCAGACGAATCCACATTGCTGGGCGAGCTTCTTGAATCGCTGAACAGGTCTGTTACAGCAAACGGAATAGCCTACAAGATAGCGTTCGCTACCCCAAACGCTGGCATCAAGGAATATGTGCTGCAGAGGCTGGCCCTACTTGAATCGCACACCTTCAAAGGCGATCTGGAGGAGCTTATGGTCCACGTAGAGAGGTCACCCAGCCTCTCCTTCGGTGGCGACTTCGCCTCCGCACTGGTGAACTTCTACGGCTCAGTTAGCACAAGCTATACCATACCGGCAAGGTTCATGAGATCAGAAGGTGACATTGCACTTGGCAGGTTCATGAAGGATTCCGTACATGAGACGGATGACATCGTCAAAATCGGCAGCTCGCTGCTCAACCTGGGCTTCATCATAAGCGGGCTGCCAGGCTCTGGAAAGACGCGGGAAGCCATGTCTGTGATCGATTCCGTGATCAAGAGCGGCGGGCATGCAAGGGTAGTAGTGATATCACCGACAGATGAATGGGATTCGTTTGCGCTGTCGCATGGGATGAATCTAGTAAGGGTGTGCGATGACAGGATTCCGATAAACTTCTTCAGGTGCCCTGACGGCTCAGACGTAAGGAGGTTCTATGAATCACTCGCCATGATCCTATCGTCTGCTTCTGCCGCAGGCCCATACAGGAACCCGATGGAAAAATGCATGCTCAACGCTTTTAGGAGAGTTTACCAAAACACAGGTACGCCAGATCCGATAACCGTGCATTCCCAGATAGAGGAATCGGTGATAAGGATGCACGCCAAGCGCACAAACGCTGGGATAAAGTACACAAAGCATGGAGAGAATATCAAGTCATCGATGGAGAACTTTGTTGACATATTGCAGATGCAGGAATACTCGGAGCAGAGAGGTATCTGCATTGAAGAGTTAATAGGAAAGGGCATTGTATTCGACCTTTCGAGGGCCGGTGTGGAGACAAAGCCTTACTTCTATGCGCTGCTGCTCAACCAAGTGTACTCGATAGCATCAACATTCGATTCCAACGGCGACGAGGAGCTGAGGCTCCTTATCTGTCTTGAGGAGGCGCAGATGATGCTCAAGGATCAGAAGTCACCTGTTGTGGAGGACATGCGCTACAGGATACAGGACTTCAGGAAGAAGGGCATAGGCCTAATGCTCCTGGCACACAACACCTCGGATATTGATGTTGGTATAAGGAGGCTCTGCCAGGTTAAGATATATTTGAAGCAGGCTGCCGATGTAGCGGAAACCGCCGCCAGCGACCTTGTCTTCTCTTTTGTGAAGAGCGAAGACGTAGCATCAAAGCTCAAGCACCTCGATTCCAGGATAGGTGCGCTTAGCTACATGAGCAAAGAGGATGGCATGAAAGTTTCCAGAGACACGATATTCATAAAGACAGTGGAGTACTTTGATGCACCATCTCTCTCTGCAAATCCCATTCTTGAATATGCAAAGAAACGTAGGATCTTTGCTCCAAAAATGATAAAATCTAGCATAATTGTTGGACCGGTAATAAATGACGCCACAAACTTGAGGATGAGCTACCTTGGCGAAGAGCTGCTCGTAGTGGAGGTAGACGCAATACCAACAGTATTCCAGGTTGAACTGGTGGAGGGTAGGGAGTATGCCGTTGAGCTGCTTGATAAGAGAGACAGGATAGTAAGGGCGTTCAGCGTGATTGCGCAGCCTGAAATGCGCATAGATCTTGATGCAGCCCAAAGGGAAGGTGGCTCTTGAGATGGCGGTAAGCGTGCGTGGATAAGCTATGGAAAGGTATTTATATGCTTAAGCATACAAACATATTAGTGATGTTATGATGAAAAGGACTACGGTGCTACTGGAGAGCGATGTGTACGATGCGCTAGTTAGAGAGAGCCTTGAGGAGTACAAGAATGCCAAGTCAATATCGAAGGTGATGAATAGGATATTGAAGAGGGTGCTTACTAACGAAGGCAGGCTTACAAAGCTGCTGCACTCAAAGAAGGTCGCTTATGTGAGCCAGAAGGACTTCGAGAAGTTTAGAGGAGAGTTATCACGCTCGGTGATGGGATGATAGTTGACACTACATACCTGCTGCCTTATTCCAGGATGGGGGTGACCAATGACCTGTTTAGCATGATTGAGGAGAGAGGTATACCGGTTGAAAACGTTGGGATAAGCTCAATTTCACTGTTCGAGCTTCAGGCAAAGGCTGCTAAGATAGGAGTGCCTGCAAGATACGTGGTGGACGCGATAGATGCTATACGTAGCGAATTCAGGACAGAAAATATCCATAGCCTAAAGATCATAGAGGTTGCTGCAGGCTTGCTGAAGCGGCTTAACGATTACATAGACTGCCTGGTACTTGCTACTGCTATTGTGCTAAAGGAGGACCTTGTAACCGAGGATTCCAAAATACACGAGCTAAAGGACGATGAGGGTAAGGTTTATGGAATCCGCGTGCTCTACTGCAAGGAGTTCTTGGAGCTGGCTAAAGGCTAAGATTGAGTAAACAAATACGTCTAAAGACGTAATATTAGCAATATATAAGTATGAGAAAAATTATGGATCATTTGATATTATGAACGTAAGTGCGAAGGCTCCAGGTGTGCTGAAGGCGCTTGGCGATCATGCTGTGGTATATGACTACCTTGCAGTAGCCGTTGCCGTAGACCGCTACGTTTATGCTGAGGCAAAATTGGCGGACGCTTCTGATACTGTAGTGTTTTTGGACGACTTTCATAGATCATTCAGATTTACCAGAGAGGAGCTACAGTCCCTCTATGAGGAGTATAAAGAGATCCAATTCAAAACGATAGATGATATAAAACGCTTTGCTATGGAATCTGGCATTGCTAAGGTAGCCCTACCTTATGCAACCATCGCAGCTAGGCTTTCACACCAATATAGTGTGGATGTGAGCGGCCTAAGGGTGCGCATCAAGTCTGATATACCGATCGGAAAGGGGTATGCAAGCAGCGCTGCTTGCTCCACCGCATTCGCTGTTGCAGCAACACGTGCAGGCGGCGCATGGCTCCCGGATAATGACATGCTTGACGTGGCGATAGATGGTGAAAGGATAACACATGGAAAGCCCGGCGCTGGGCGCATAGACGTAAGCACCTCATACTACGGAGGGGTGGTAAGCGTCAAAAAGGGCAGGGAACCATTCGCACGCAAGGAGGACATTAAAACACTTCCAGAGATACTCGTAATTGATACAGGGCCTAAGAAGAGCACCGAAGTGTCAACCGGCATAGTAGCCAAGAGGAGGGAGGTGGATCCATCATTTGTGAACCCGAGGCTTGCAGCGATAGGGGAATACAGCGAGCGTGGCCTTGAAGCCCTTCGCGGTGGCAGGTTCGCTGAATTAGGAGAATGCATGAACGTATGCCAAACACGCCTTGCAGAGCTCGGCGTATCAAGCGATGAGCTTGATGCAGCCATAGATGCGGCCAGGCGTGCAGGCGCACTTGGCGCGAAATTGAGCGGTGGTGGAATGGGCGGTATTGCAATTGCAATAGCTGATGATCCAGACAAACTAATGGGGACGTTGAAGGCCCAGGGATTCGACATCTCTAGAGTTGGGATCTCGCTGATTGGAGCGGCGAATGTTGAAAAGGCAAAATCTGTAATGAAATAGGATAATTTGACGTTATGTGATGTATCATGGCCAAACCTATTATAGTTTATATAGGAGGAGTGCCAGGCGTAGGCAAAACTAGCTACGCCGCGCACATATCGAAGGAATTTGGAATCGGAGTTCTTCTGTCTGGCGACTACATGAGGGAGTTCCTGAAGGAGAGCATAATTTCAGAAGAAGATAAGGAGATATTGAAGTACAGTGTTTATGACTCATGGAAGGCCTTCGGGAAAAAAACAGACGATAATATAATAAAGGGTTTCCTGAAGCAGGGGGAGATAGTAAATAGGGGTATGGATGCTGTACTCAACAGGGCGAAGTTGAATGGGGAAAGCCTAGTTGTTGAATCTCTTTACTTTATACCAGAGCAGATAAGGTCGCTTTCCGACAAAGATGTGATAAAAATGTACATTCACATATCAGATAGGGAGAAGCACAGGCAGAGGCTTCTTGAAAGGTCACTATACACCCATATCAACTCTCCAGGCGATAGGCTCGCAGAGAATATCGATACTTATAGGAAGATAATGGAGCACTCGCTCGCTTCTGCTAAGAAAAATGGCATACACACGTTCGACAACACAGACTACATGGCTACAAGAGAAGAGGTAATAGAGTACATAAAGAATTGTGTGAGCGAATGACTGGAGATGCAGTGCTAGGCTGGAAGCGTAGACCGAAGATAGGAATAGACATTGAGGGGGTAGTCGCAGGCACCTACGAGGAGGAGATGCACCTGATAAATGAAGATAGAAACGAACACCATATGTTCAACGAGATGGTAGAGTACCCGCGCCCTGGCATAACGGTATTCGGGCTAAGCTATGAGCAGCATACGCAGTATAGGGTAAGGACTTGGACCGAGCGCTGGAGGATGATACCGAGATATGTGGGCGAGCATATAGTAATGGGCATGGCGCTGGTTGGAGATCCTAGCTGGATTACAGCGGCAGGAGATGGTGGCGCCTTGCCATACGTAGAGCAGTGGATAGCAACCAACTATGCCAACCTGCACATTCCCATAGTAATGGTGCCGAAAGGCTCTGACAAGACCGCGCTTGACTTTGATTTGTATATAGATGATGCACCTCGCCTCGCGTATAGCATAACTACGCTTTATAGGAAGATGCCAGATTCAGACAGCAAGGCAGACCAGAGGCGACCGAAGATGCTGGTTACACCGCGCTGGCCGTACACGCCTCCAGACATACATACGCTCGCTCCAGAGCACATATTTAGAGTAGCATCAAGCCCTGCAGAGGCCTTTATGATTGCACGGGATATGCTCAGAGATGAGGAGCGCGCTGCTCCAAGGACTCCAGCACATGTTAAATCGTGCTAGATGATGATATGACTACGAAGATAGTAACGGTTGAGAGCCCATCAAACAAAGCATTCATAAACCACTGGGGAAAAGACCCTAAGACGAACAGGCCGGACAGCCCATCGCTCAGTGCTACGCTTGAAATGAAAACCCTTGATGGGGTACCGCTCCGAACAAAGACCAGCGTTGTCTTTTCTTCTGACCTGAAAAAGGATGCACTTTACATAGATGGAAAATTTGTGGATTTAAACACTGAAGAATCGCAAGAGAGATTCAGGCCTGTCTATGCGCTCAGAGAAGCGGCTGGGACAGAGATGCCAGTACTTGTTGTATCCAATAACGATGCGCCTACCGCTTCCGGGGTTGCAACAAGCGCCTCTGGAGTTTCTGCATTGACAATAGCAAGCGCCAGAGCCCTGGACCTCGATCTTCCAGTTACAGAGTTGTCAAAACTTGCAAGAACTGGCAGCGGAAGCGCTTCCAGGAGCTTCTATGGTGGATTTATTCTGTGGGAGAGGGGGGAGAAAGAGGATGGCAGCGATTCCTTTGCGCGGCAGGTCTTTCCGCCAGAGCACTGGAGGGAGCTTGTAGACGTGATAGCTGTTGTGCCGACGCCCATGGGCAGGAAGGCCATCTCATCCACAAAGGGCATGATGATGTCAAGGGAAACGAGCCCGCTCTACCAGGAAAGGTTGGCGTACATACCTGGAGCACTCAAAGGCATGCTGGAAAACATCGCGGCAAGAGATTTCAGTAGCTTGGCGGAAAAGCTAATGGTTGAGAGCGACAACCTGCATGAGGTCATGCGGACAACCGTGCCTAGCATAGAGTATATGACGGACCAGTCCCGCAGAATAATCAATGGCGTGGTGCAGTTCAACAAAGCAGCAGGAGGAAACAGAGCGGCATACACTGTAGGTGCCGGAGCCATAGTACACATTATAACGGAGCACGTGAGCCTTGCAGACGTGCACGCTATGCTTGATGGAATCGGTGGTGTGGATAAGAGATTCAGCGTGGGCATTGGCGGAAGCGGGCCTAGGATACTCGATGATTCTGAATCGCTCATAGATCCGGTAACGCTTAGACCAAAGGGGATTATGGTATAGCATAGGTTATTGCATGGTACAAGAGATTCATGATGTAGTATATTGCATTTCCGTATTGTTTAGCGATGGCCTCGAAGCGCAAAAATTGCTTTTGCTTAAAAGAGCTCCATCGAAAAAGCTGTACCCGAACCTTTATGGCTTTGTTGCCGGACATGTGGAGCCTTCAGAATCATTGGAGCAGGCGGCGCTGCGCGAAATAGAGGAGGAGACAGGCCGAAAGGATACAAGACTGATACCGATAGTTGACGTCGATTTCACCATTTTGGACAAGCGGTTCAGAGGGAGGGTCTTTCTTACGATATTTCCAAGCAAGAATATCACACTTAGCAGCGAACACATGGAGTTCGAGTGGGTGGATTTCTCCTTTGTGAGGGAAATACGTAGTGGATATAACGTGACACCGCCAACGATGGAGATCCTGACCTTTTCTTCTGATAAGATAGACAGCTGCATAAAGGATTACAAACTGCTTAACGCTGCAGCGAAAACGAAGACCCGCAATAAAGTTTAACGTTATTGGATGGTGGCATATATGGTGCTATTAATAAGTAATTCTTTGATAATATAACTTGATTATAGGTACACTCATGGAGACTCTCGTTACTGCTATTGGCACGCCTAATATAGCGTTCGTAAAATACTGGGGCAAGCGCGATTCCAAGCGCAACCTTCCCATGAACTCATCGGTAAGCATGACGCTGGATGAGACCTTGAATACTAAGACCAGCGTGCTATTCTCGGATAGGTTCAAGGACGACAGGGTTTACATAAACGGCAAGATTAGCCATTCTGGGAAAGGGAAGGCCGATTCTATAACCGCGATGCTAGATTACATGAGGGGCCTGGCCAGGATCGAGAAAAAGGCGCTGGTGGTTTCAGAGAACTCTTTCCCTACGAGCGCAGGCCTTGCATCCAGCGCATCCGGAGCTGCAACGCTCGCATTTGCGGTGTCTAATGCGCTCGATCTTAGGATATCAAGGCGTGACCTGTCAATCATTGCAAGGCAGATAAGCGGAAGCGGCTGCAGGAGCCTTTTCGGGGGGTTTGTCTTGTGGAGAAGGGGCGAGAAGGCGAACGGAACCGATTCCTATGCAGAAATGATAGAGGATGAGAACCATTGGCCAGAGGTGATTGATATCATTACGATGGTAAGCGGGGAGAAGAAGAAGGTTACGACAACCGCCGGGCACGAGCTCACGTCAAAAACAAGCCAGCTCTACAGGATCAGGCCAGAGATTGCAGAAAGAAACGTGAAGGGCGTGGTAGCGGCGCTGCATAACAGGTCGTTCGGGACACTTGCAGAGATGATAATGCGCGATAGCAACAGCATGCATGCAGTGATGCTGGACACTTGGCCTCCTATAATATACCTCATGGATAAGTCAAGGGATGTCATCAATGCGATACACGAGCTGAACAAGAATGAGGGGAAAGCCATTGCAGCGTACACGTTTGATGCAGGTCCGAACGCGCAGCTGATAACCCTCAAGAGGTACAAGAACACGGTGATCGACGCTGTAAAGGACATTGTCGGAAAGGAGAACGTGATTGTGGTCGGACAGGGCAAGGGGCCGAGGATGCTCACCGAAAATGAATCCTTGATAGACCATGATTCGCTGAAACCGTTGATCAGATGATGCTATGGCAGGATTTGACATACAGACTAGCGCCCCTGGCAAGATTCTTCTTTTAGGGGGATACGCTGTAGTTGAGAAGCCGAACATAGGCTATGCGATAACTGTAAATTCAAGGGTGCACGTCCGAGTAAGGTATCTAGAAAACCGCAAGGTGGTTGTCTCAGCGCCACAGTTCGGCGTTTCCGGAAGCGGGTCGATAGACCCAAGGACAGGCAACCTGGACTTTTCTCTCCCAAAAGAGATGACGGTGCTGAAAGATGCGGTAGAAATACCGATAAAGTACCTTATAGGATTGGGTTCTGACATACCTGGATTCTACCTTGAAGCTTATAACGATGCCGGCTTCGCGTCAGGCGGCAAAACAGCAAAAAGCGGCCTGGGGAGCAGCGCTGGTGTTACAGTGGCAGGAATTGCAGCTGCATTGGCTGTTTCAAAGCATGGAAGCGAGGCGGCTATGGTGGACAAAGACCTTATCCACAAACTGGCGCAGCTTTCGCACGGCATTGCTACAGGGAAGATAGGTAGTGGGTATGACATTGCAGCCGCAACATATGGCAGCTTAGTCTACACAAGATATTCCCCGTCGTTGATAAACACGCTACCGAAGGACTATACCAACGACGACATAATCAAAGTAACCAAGGCAGTGTGGGATTACAGCGTAGAGAACTTCAGCTTTCCTGAAAAATTCGGCATTGTGTTCGCTAACTTCGTTAACGAATCCACCTCGACAGCCGCATTCGTCTCAAAGGTGAACGAGTTCAAGGCAAGGGATCCTGACCACTTCAATGAGCTTATGCTGAAACTAAACAGTGCAAACTCCGATGCGCTGGTATCCCTGAGGAAGCTTAAGGTCTCGTTTGAAGAGAATGAACTTGGCAGATTCAGGGATGCCTTTGAAGTTGGAAGACACATTACAAAGGAGCTCGGGGTGCTTGCGGGAATAGAGATAGAATCTGATGAGTGCTCCGAGCTCATAGACAAAAGCGTGGAGAACGGTGCATTTGTAGCGAAGCTACCAGGTTCTGGCGGGAAAGACTCTGTTGTTGCGCTTACAACCAAACAAACAGATAGGCAAAGATTAACGGAGTACCTGAATTCTGTAGATGGATTAAGAGTCATAGATTTGAACATCGACAACGAAGGCGTAAGAGTTGATAATGTAATCAGCTAGTGCTGCATCTGAACTGCATTTCGCATGAATAAATACCTTGCATGTGATAAAGAAGCATGTTCAAAACAATAATCTTCGACATAGGCGGGGTAATAATCGATTTCTCTGAAGATGCATATGTTGCTTATCTGGCGAAAAGGCTCAAATTCAGCAAGCGTTACATAGCCTCTGAGCTTCTGCCGCTTATAGTAGAGATGGAATACGGGCATATTACACTAGCCCAGGCGGAGAATGAATTCTCCAAGGGGATGGTACTCCCTAAGTCTAAGCTCTACTTTGTTGAGGCATACAGGGAGCTGGCAAGGCCTGATAGGAAGGTCATCGCTATAATGAAAAGGTTGAGTGCCAACTACCGCATAGGCGTGCTATCCAACATAAGCATGGCAAGGTACAGGGAGGCGAGGTCGTTTGCGATCGACTCGCTTGTAGGATCAGGCGTTGTGAAAGACGTTGTCGCCTCATGCTTTGTAGGCCTTAGGAAACCAGATGTCAGGATATATGAAATGGCATTGAAAAAGATGAACGCTAAGGCGAGCGAGACTATATTCATAGACAACCAGTATGAGAATGTAGTAGGCGCAGACAGAGCTGGCATAAAAGGCGTATTCTTCACCGGCGCAAAGAAACTTGAAAGGGACATGAAGCGGGTTGGGGTCTTGTAGTGCTTCAATGAATGAAATAGAGAAGATAGTGGCTGGCAGGTGGATTGCCGGAGATAAAATAGAGGATGCGATCATAGAAGCGAGAAAGCTCAACAAGGATAACATAAGGGTGATAATAAACTACCTTGGAGAGCTGCACATGAATAGGTCAGATATCGACAGGGACGTGAAGATCTGCCTGGCGCTTGTGAGAGAGATAAGGAAGTCTGGCGTTAAAGCTGACATATCAGTGAAGCCCACGCAGATAGGACTTGACCTAACTAAACGCGAATTCCTGAAAAACCTGAAGCTGATAATGCATGCTGCAGCAAAAGCTAGGGTCTTCGTCTGGCTAGACATGGAGGAGCGGCAGTTTGTCAGCGATACGATAGATGCTTACCTAAGGACCTTCAATGGAGGGAGCGGCATATGCATACAGTCTTACCTGAAAAGGAGCTTGGGGAATGTCAAGCTCCTGCTATCGAGGAAGGCGGTGATAAGGCTTGTAAAGGGCGCATACAGGCCAAAAGGACCAGATTTCTACAGCGAAGGCAATGTGATGCGGAACTATATGCATCTGATGGAATCCTTGTTCAGGAACGGCCATACATTCACAATTGCAAGCCACGACCAGAGGATAATAAATAGGGCGTTGCGACTCAACAAGAGGTACAAGAGAAGAGTGACATATGCGATGCTTGAGGGCATACGCAGCAGCTATGCATTGAGCCTCGTAGAGAGAGGTGAGCTTGTCTCCACTTATGTGCCCTTCGGGCCTGAATGGATGGCCTATTCGATAAGAAGGATGAAGGAGCTCGGCAACCTCAAGCTCGTGCTCAGGTCATTGCTCGGTGGTTGATTATCATACTCCGAACACAAGGTAAAGGAGACCGAACGCCAGGGCCAGCACGCCAAGCCCTCCTGTCACGTAGACTATCTGCGCCTTACCTGCAACCTTTATCAGGAAGTCTATCAAGAAGAGGCTCACTATTGTAGCCACGATGATTGCCACGACCAGGCCTATTGCCCCTATACCTGCGAGCGCTGCCATGACGTTGCTGTGGCTTGCTACGACCGTCAGCAAGAATGCAGCTATGCTTGCGAATATCCCTATTATGAAAGATAGCCTGAACGCCTCGTCCGGCTCCACCTTCATGAGGAGCATCGTGCTTGTCGTTATCCCAGACCTGCTCACTCCTGGCAGGGCTGCTATACCCTGCATTATGCCTATGATTATGTAGTCCCTGAGCTTCAGATCCCCGAACTTCTTGATGCTTATGCCGCCGGCTCTTTTCTTAGTGTACCATATCAGTATAGCGTCGCCGATCAGGATGGCTCCTATCACCAGTATGGGTATGCCTATCGACACTCCGGTTATCGAATCAGCCACAAGATAGAGCGGCGCCCCTATTATCCCAGTAGCAACAGTGGTAACAATAACATAGATGAGCAGGCGTTTGTCAGGATGTAGCCTTGGCTGGAATATCATCTTCACGAGGATCCATAGGTCCCTCCTGAAGTATATTATCGCCGCGAGCACGGTGCCGATCTCTATGAATAGTCCGAAGGTGTATGCCTGCGAGTAGCTGAGCTTTAGCAGATAGG